>JBKPLN010000066.1:0-3114 GCA_046731635.1 Pseudomonadota bacterium
GCACTTTGCCGTGCTGCCGATTTCCGCAAAGGGCAGTTCGACACCGGCTTCACTGACCGCAATGCAAGGGAACTTGGGGCCGTGCCACAGGCCGTTGACCGCGCTGCGGCTGCGCTCGCCGTGCAACACTTGCTGACCCACCAGGAGCCCCGGGCGCCGGCATTTGCAAATGAAGCGGACCAGCTGGCATCCCCTTGGGACGAAACCGATGCCTTTCAGCTATCAGGCGAACGAAAGCTGCAGTTGCCGGTGATTGTGGAAGGCGAGGGGATGGTCGCCGAAGTGGGATATAGCCCGCGGGGCCAAACCGTCTCCATCGAGGGCACGGCGCCTGCGGGCGATGGTTTTGTCGTAAGCGATCAGGACGCAGTCTATGTCCTGCGCCATGGGCGCCAGACCAAGGTGACTTTGCGCGACCTTACGCTCGACGAGGCTGGGGATCAGGATAAAAGCGGGCTTGTACGGGCGCCGATGCATGGCAAGGTACTTGGTGTCCTGGTGGAAATGGGCGCGCGGGTCACACGCGGTCAACGTGTCGCCATTATCGAGGCCATGAAGATGGAGCACACGCTCTTGGCTCCGTTTGATGGCACCGTTGCGGACATAGCCGTCGGGCAGGATGCCCAGATTGCTGAAGGTGCGAAAATCATGCGCATTGAACCGACGCAGCCAGCAAAAGAGTGACCGGACCGGGAATGCCGCTTCATCTCGTCAAGCTATGTGTTGGGTGCGATTCAGTCTCCGATCTTGAGGATTGGATCAGCCAGAAACTGAAAGAAAAAAAACGGCGGGGGCAGAAACCCGAGCATGTTCATACGACCCGAATGGTCCCAAAACGCGCCGCCGAACTCACAAACGGCGGATCCCTTTATTGGGTGATTCGCGGTCGGATCACCTGCCGTGAGCGCATCGTCGATATTCGGCCTTTTACCGACAAGGACGGCATTGGCCGCTGCCGCGTCGTCCTTGACGGAAGGATCGTGCTGGTCGAGCCGCGCCCGCGGGCCGCGTTTCAGGGCTGGCGATACCTTGAGGTCAAGGACGCGCCACGCGACCTGTCCAGCGCGGCCCCGGGCGCTTCAAGGATGCCGGAAACAATGCGCCGCGAATTGCAGGAACTGGGGCTCCTCTAGACGGCAATATTGTCGATCAGCCGAGTCTTGCCCAGCTTGGCGGCGACCAGCAATCGCATGGGGCCATCTTTGGGCGAGGAAATTGGTGCCAGCGTGAGCGCGTGCCGGGCCTCAAGATAGTCGAGCATAAATCCGGCCACATCGATCTCGATCCGAGCCACATTCAGGACGCGATCAACTGTTTCACCGTTTTTTATGCGGGTCGCGCAGCCCTTGAGCACGCGATAGAGCATCGGGGCTACCGTGCGTTCGGCGCCGGAAAGGTAGGCGTTGCGCGAGGAAAGCGCCAATCCGTCGGGCTCGCGCACGGTCGGAACGCCGATCACCTTGACCGGGAGATCCAGATCCTTGGCCATCTGGGTGACAACACGGAGCTGCTGATAGTCCTTTTGGCCGAAAAATGCCAAGTCCGGCGAAACTTGGGTGAACAACTTGGCGACCACCGTTGCGACGCCGCCGAAGAAATGGGGCCTGAATTCGTCCTCGAGACCGGCTTTGGCGGGGCCTTCTGGAGCAATCCGCGTAGCAAAGCCGTCCGGATACATGGCTTCGACCGAGGGGGCCCAGACGAGATCGATCTTGGCCTCCCGCAAGACCTTGATGTCGGTTGCAAACCTCCGTGGATAACTGTCGAAATCTTCGTGCGGTGCGAACTGAGTCGGGTTTACGAAAATTGAAACGACAACATGTCTTGCCCGCCGGTGCGCTTCCTGCACCAGCGCCATGTGGCCGCGGTGCAACGCGCCCATTGTAGGTACCAGCGCGATGTGGTCACGCCTCTTGCGATACGGTTCTAGAGCGCGACGAAGCGAAGCGACCGTACGTACCACCTTCGGACGATTTGCCATTATTTTTTCCTTGTCCACGAATTGTCGCAAATGCCGATTAACTCCTGCAAGACGTGGGGGCGACGAATGTGGTGAACCAAATTCGACGCGCGCCGGGTTTAACTTGACTAGAGACCACTAATCTTTTGAGAATTGACGGCCGGAGGGGGCGGCATGTTGATCCAGCCAATTCAGGAAACAGCTCAATCGGCGCATGTAGTCGTCCTCGGCAATGAGAAGGGTGGTTCGGGAAAATCAACAACTGCCTTGCACATTGCGGTCGCTTTGCTGAAAGCCGGGCAGCGCGTTGCGACCATTGACCTTGATTCCCGTCAACAGAGCTTTACCCACTACATCGACAACCGCCGCGCCTGGGCGGAGCGCGCGCGGATTTCGCTTGAGATGCCCACGCACTACTGCATTGCGCGTGCCGAAGGCAATTCGCTCGAAGCGAACGAAACGCAGGAGTTCGCGAATTTTTCGACGGCGATCAGCGCGATTGAGCACAGCCATGACGTGGTTGTAATCGATACGCCCGGCTCCGACACTTACTTGATGCGTCTTGCGCATTCGATGGCGGACACCCTGGTCACGCCACTCAACGACAGTTTCCTTGATTTCGATGTGCTTGCTACTCTGGATCCGACCGATTTCACCGTTACGGGTGAGAGCCACTACGCCGAAATGGTGCGTGAAGCGCGACGGCAAAGGCGGCTTGTTGACGGCCAGCTCACCGACTGGATTGTTGTGCGCAACCGTCTGTCTACGCTGACCTCGCGCAACAAGAAGCTGGTGGGGGACGGCATCAGCGAGTTATCAAAACGCATGGGGTTCCGTACCGTGGAAGGCTTCGCCGAGCGCGTCGTCTATCGCGAGTTTTTCCCGCGAGGACTGACGGCGCTCGATAATCTGGATGAAGAGACTCTCGGCATGCGCCCGAATTTGTCGCATGTCACCGCGCGGGAGGAAGTGATTGCCCTGTTGAACGCGCTTCACCTGCCGCTTTCGGAGAACGGCAGGAGACGCGCCGCCGCCCGGGCGGAGTGGTACTCGGTCATGGACCAGCCGCTTCAGGTCCACGACATTATTTCCTAGAACCCGGCCAGACTTGCATCTGAGTACCCATGTCGCCATCTCAGGTGGCGGCGCAGGAG
>JBKPLN010000067.1:0-3717 GCA_046731635.1 Pseudomonadota bacterium
CAGCAGTACCGCGCCGATGAAAACACCGCCGGCCTGGACGAAAAAAGTGGAGTTTTGCGAAATATAAACCTGAAGGAAACCCCACATCAGCATCTGCACCGCCGGCCAATAAATCAGATCGAGAATGCGGGGCCACGACGAACGCAGCAGGTACCAGTAGCGCCGCACCATGGCTGCAACGCGGTTGAACGAGAAATTCATGCCTGCGTCACTGGCGATCATTTCGCAGCCTCGCTCTGCCGTCGCCCGCGCGCGACATCGAGAAACACCTCTTCCAGCGTCTCGCGGCCGTAGCGCGAGAGCAACCGGTCAGGCCTGTCGTCGTCCTCGATGCGGCCCCTGTGCATGATGATGACGCGTTCACACAATCGTTCGACCTCTGCCATGTTGTGAGAGGCAAGCAATATCGTCGCCTTCTCTTCCGCGCGGTATCGTTCGAGCCGCGAGCGCACCCAGTCTGCCGTGTCAGGATCAAGCGAGGCGGTCGGCTCATCCAGCAACAGCACTTCAGGCTTGTTCAGCAGCGCCTTGGCGAGCGATACCCGCGTCTTCTGGCCGGCGGAAAGTTTGCCGGTCGGCCGATCAAGAAATTCGGTGAGATCGAGATCGGCGGCCAGCCTGTCGATCCGTTCGTCGATGTCGGCCACCGCGTAAAGCTGGGCGAAGACGGAAAGATTTTGCCTCACGGTCAGGCGCATCGGCACGTCGACGTAGGGGCTCTCGAAATTCATCCGGTTTAGCACGCGATAGCGTTGCCTCGGCATCTCGGCGCCCAGCACGGTCACGCTGCCGGAGGTCGGCGTGACCAGCCCCATGATCATCGCAATCGTCGTGGTTTTACCGGCCCCGTTGCCCCCAAGCAGCCCCGTCACCGAGCCCGGGGGCAACCGAAAGATGATGCCGTCGACTGCCGTCACGCCCTTATAGCGCTTGACCAGTCGATCCACGGCGATGGCTGAAGCATTTTGCGCATCCATAGGCGGAAACATGTGACGCTGCACCGCAAGAAGTGCAAGCCCCGCGACGTAGCTGCAATTTGTACCGCCGCCGCCCGGCGTTAAACTGAATGATGGCCTCGCCCCTAGCCCAACCTCACCCAGGCCGAAACGTGCGCCTCGATACATTGGTGCGGTTGCGCTGGCTTGCAATCATCGGTCAGACCACGGCCGTCGTCGTCGTCTACTATGGGCTCGACTTCCAGCTTCCGATTTACGCGTGTCTGGCCGCCATCATCCTCGCGGCCTGGCTGAACGTGGCGCTGCGTCTGCGTTTCCACATGACGCAAAGACTCGAGCCGGACCGTGCGGCATGGCTTTTAGCCTTCGACACCGCGGAGCTGGCCGTGCTCCTGTATCTGACCGGGGGTCTGCAAAATCCGTTCGCCTTCATGTTTCTGGGACCGGTCTTGTTGTCGGCGACGGCGCTGCCACCCCGGTACACGCTTCTGCTGGGCGGTTTTGCGGTTGCCTGCGCCACGATCCTGGTGTTCGTGCACTATCCCTTGCCGTGGGACAGCGAGGATCCATTACAACTGCCACCCATCTACATGATGGGTGTCTGGCTATGCATCCTGCTCGCGATCGGTTTCATCGGGGCATATGCCTGGCAAATCACGGAAGAGTCTCGTCAGCTTTCCGACGCACTCGCCGCCACCGAGCTGGTGCTTGCGCGCGAGCAGCATCTTTCCCAGCTCGACGGACTTGCCGCCGCGGCGGCACATGAACTCGGCACACCGCTGTCGACGATCTCCGTGATCGCCAAGGAGCTGGAGCGGGCGATCGCGCCGGACGCGCCGCACGGCGACGACGTCCGGCTGTTGCGCGAACAGGCCACGCGTTGCCGCGACATTCTTGCCAAGCTCACCGAATTGTCTGCCGGCGGAGAGCCGTTTGACCGCATGCCTCTCACTGCGCTGATCGAGGAGGTTGTGGCGCCGCATCGCAATTTCGGCGTGAGCATCGAAGTGATTTCACCGAGCGATCGCTCCACCGAACCGGTTGGGGCGCGCAACCCCGCCATTCTTTATGGACTCGGCAATCTGCTGGAAAACGCGGTCGATTTCGCGCGTGACCGCGTTGCGGTCGATGCGCATTGGAATGAAGAGTCGGTCGCCGTCACGATCAGCGATGATGGGCCCGGGTTTGCGCCGGAAATCCTGGCCCGGATTGGAGAACCCTACGTGACCAGCCGCCGGCACCGCCAGGACGACACAGGCGAGCAGCCGGCGGGACTTGGCCTCGGTTTCTTTATCGCCAAGACGTTGCTGGAGCGCTCAGGTGCAACCCTCTCATTTCAAAATCGGCCCGGGCCGGAGCGTGGCGCCGTTATCAGGCTCAGCTGGAGCCGCAGCGATTTCGAACAATCAGTAGCGTTCGCAGCGGCTTGAGGGAGCCTCGTGAGATCACTATTTGTTGCGTGCGACAGATAGCCTCTCCGCGCTAGGATGCGGCTAAGGGCAGCATGTGGTGACAAACGTGGACATGGCAACGAGCGATACCGCCCGGCCGGCGGCGAAAGAGAAGATTGACGGCGAACGGTCCTTGTTGATCGTCGAAGATGATTTTTCCTTCCTGCAGCGGCTCGCCAAGGCGCTCGAGCAACGCGGATTTTCGGTTACGACTGCGGAATCGGTTTCCGAAGGCTTGTTGCAGGTCGAAAAGGCAGCGCCGGCCTATGCTGTGGTCGATATGCGTCTCGGCGACGGCAACGGACTCGACGTCATTTCTGCGCTCAAGCGCCGCCGTCCGGACGCGCGCGGCATCATCTTGACCGGCTACGGCAACATCGCGACCGCGGTGAATGCGGTGAAGCTTGGCGCGGTCGATTACCTCGCCAAGCCCGTCGATGCCGATGACGTCGTCGCGGCCTTGTTGGCGCTGGACAACGCCAAGATTGATCCGCCCGAGAATCCGATGTCGGCCGACCGCGTGCGGTGGGAACACATCCAGCGTATCTATGAGCTGTGCGGCCGCAATGTTTCGGAGACCGCGCGCCGGCTCAATATGCACCGCCGGACCTTGCAACGCATCCTGGCCAAACGCGCGCCCAGATAGTCGCCTACTCCGCCTCCCAGTAAGGTCCTGTCGGATCCGCCAGCGATTGCAGCCGGATCGCGGCGGCACGCGCAAACAACAACATCATCGATTTTCGTGTCGCGGCCGACAACCTGTGTTCGGGCGCTTCACATTTGAACTCGGCGCCGAAGGCATCGGCCACGATCAGCCCGGTGTCCGGCGGAAAAATTTCGCACGGGACGTCGACGGTCGTGGCGAAGAACAAGCGATCGCAATGCGCGCGATAATCATGCCATTTCTGGTCCGTGCGAAAATCGGCGATCGAGGACTTGATCTCGATAATCCAGATCTCGCCCCCTGGATCGAGCGCGACAAGGTCAGCCCGGCGCCCGGACGGCAAGGGCAACTCGCTTACAACGCAGCGCCCATGCGCGTGCAGCAGCCGCGCGGTTCCGCGTGCGACCGCGAGTGCGGTCTGCGACTGGCGGCCATCGACGGGCATTGGAAACGGAGACGATGCCAAGGCCATCAGCTGACCTTGCGATTGGATTTGGGCCGGACTTCGGCACGTTCAGGGAAAGCGCGGGCAAGCGCGGCACGATTGGCCTGCACGATGCCCCGCTCGGTGATCAACCCGGTGACCAGTCGCGCGGGGGTAACGTCGAAGGCAAAATTTGCAACCGGCGAGCCATCGGGAACAACC
>JBKPLN010000068.1:0-4431 GCA_046731635.1 Pseudomonadota bacterium
CCAAATCCACCTGAACCTTCCGCCAGTGTTGCGCGTTAGGGGCGCATCCAGGGAGGAGGAATGCGCATGAACAAAATCAAGCTACTTGGTGCCGCTATTGTGCTATGTGGCGGCCTAACAGCGACCGCAGCGTCTGCAATGCCGATCGCACCAGTCCCGGCAACTAGCGATGCAAACATTGAGCAAGTACGCATGGTCTGCAATTACCACGGCCGGTGCTGGTGGCGACCGAACTACTACGGTGGTTACCGCGCCTATGGATACTACCCTCGTCGCCACCATTGGCGTCATCATCATCGCCACTATCGCCACTACTATTGATGACAAACGGGAGCGGAGCATGCAGCTCCGCTCCCGTTGACCAAGTCGTCAAATCCAAACGTCATTTTGGGCTGTGCGGTCGCCGCCCTCATGGCCCGTATTGAGCACGCCCCTCGGCTCGATCAGCAGCAGCTTGACCTCATGCTCGGCATAAGGCTTGTGCTCAATGCCCTTTGGGACAACAAACATCTCACCGGCAGAAATGTGAACGGCGCCATCCCGAAAATCGATCCTTAGAGTGCCTTCGAGGACAATAAATGTCTCATCCGTATTCCTGTGATCGTGCCAAATGAAATCGCCCTCAAGCTTCACGATTTTGAACTGGTAGTCGTTCATTTCAGCGATCACCTTCGGCTGCCACTTCTCATCAAATAATGCGAATTTCTTACCGAAGTTGATCGCCTCGTAGTTCATGTGTCTCTCCAAACTTGGACGAGCCCAAATGTCCGCTAAGGGCTAAAAGCGGACATCAGGTTGTCCTAGAGTTACCGGCTCCCCCACGCCTTTGCGCATTTCTCAAATTGTTCAGGGGTGGCCGTGTTTTGCACGTATGCTGCGAGTTTTGAGCTGGTTACCCTGGCGGCTTTGTCAGTTATGTGAAAGGGGGCGGTGACCAGTCGTGCCCGCGTTTTCGCCGTCACGGCATCCAATTTGATATTCTTGCGCCTGGGAGTCGACGGCAATCGTCCGGCAAGAATTTGCATCGGCGCCGTCGTCAAGTACTCTCAGGTTTTCGCTCACGCGACAAACCTTCTTGTAGTTGCCTTCTGCCGTCGCTCTTGCCGCCGAAAATTGAACTAACACGGCGGATAGAATGCTTACAATCACTATGCGCTCCATCGCCAAATCCTCCGGCTGCGTCGCATTCTTGTTTTCGGTAGGATATTTGCCCCACCACCGCGTTGGCGGAGAAGGGCTCTGATCCAGTATCTCGCGCATTGCCGCAATGAAATATTGGACCACGGTCCAATCAGGAGCCTTGGCTGCGGCTCAATCAAGGCCCGCGGGAGAGATTGGGATTCGAAACCCCGGCCCGCGGCCCCAGTGACCAGTTCTTGGGCCGCGTTCTGGTCCGCGTTATTGACCATCGGATGTAAGGTTGACCTGCTGACAAGTTGGCGGGAGCTACTTTTGCATTGACGGGTAGGTTCCGGCAGACGCACGATTGCCTTACATCGTGAGGTGAGGCTGCAGATGGCGCACAAACACCGTGATAGAATGCAATGGGAGCGACCACGCAAAGCCGTCGCCACAAAAAGGGGGGAAAACCGATGCAAATCACTAGACGCGGGATGCTTGTCGGCGCCGGCGCGGTTACCACTGTGACGGTCACGCGCAGAGCCTTCGGCGGCTGGGAGCCGAGCGAGCGCTATCCGGATCCGTCTATCCAGATCCTTGACCCGAGCTTTGCGCGTTATCGCCTGGCCCTCGCCAGCGTCGAGCGCATCGCGACTAACATGCGCTGGTGCGAGGGTCCGGTCTATTTCGGCGACGCCCGTTGCCTGCTGTGGAGCGACATTCCCAACAATCGCATCATGCGATGGGACGAGGAGACCGGGCGGGTAAGCGTGTTCCGCAAGCCCTCGAACAACGCCAACGGCAATACCCGCGATCGCCAGGGCCGGCTGGTCACCTGCGAGCACGACAGTCGCCGCATCACCCGCACCGAATACGACGGCAACGTCACCGTGCTGATCGACAAGTTCGAGGGCAAGCCGCTCAACTCGCCGAACGACGTGGTGGTGAAGTCCGACGATTCGATCTGGTTCACCGATCCGCCGTTCGGCATTCTCGGCAACTACGAGGGTCACGTCGCGACCCCCGAACTGCCGACCAACGTCTATCGCCTCGACAAGACCGGCCGGGCGACCGTCGTCGCCGGCGACATCAACCGCCCGAACGGGCTTGCGTTCTCGCCCGACGAGTCCAAGCTCTACGTCGTCGAGGCCGGTGTGACGCCGCGCGTGATCCGTGCCTACGACGTGGTCGACAGCGGCGGCAAGCTCGCCAACGGCCGCGCCTTTATCACCGCCGAGCCGGGCGGGACGCCGGACGGCTTCCGCTGCGACGTCGACGGCAATCTTTGGTGCGGCTGGGGCATGGGCAACGATAAGCAGGACGGGGTCAAGATCTTCAATCCCGAAGGCAAGCAGATCGGGTTCATTGCGCTGCCCGAGCGGTCGGCCAATGTCTGCTTCGGCGGGGTTAAGCGCAACCGCCTGTTCATGGCGGCAAGCCACTCCGTCTATTCGCTCTACGTGAACACGCAGGGCGCGCCGGGAGGGTGAATTCCGGCGAAATGTCGGCAATGTCCGCTTTACCCCCGAAGCGGACATTGAGCGACAATGTTGGAATGTCCGCTAAGGGCCAATAGCGGCCATCATGGCTCTCGCCGCGAAACTTAGCCGCGCCGCGCCGCCTCGATTGCGGCCACGTCGATCTTTCTCATATCCATCATAGCTTCAAACGCGCGCTTTGCTTCATCGCCGCCGGCCGCCATCGCTTCGGTCAGTACACGCGGCGTGATTTGCCACGACACGCCCCACTTGTCTTTGCACCAGCCGCACGCGCTTTCCTGGCCGCCATTATTTACGATAGCGTTCCAATAACGATCCGTCTCAGCTTGATCGTCAGTGGCGATCTGGAACGAAAAGGCTTCATTATGTTTGAACGCAGGACCGCCGTTGAGGCCGATACAGGAGACGCCAGCAACTTTGAACTCGACCGTCAGCACATCTCCCTTCTTCCCAGAGGGATAGTCACTGGGTGCACGGTGGATGGCGCCCACCGCGCTGTCGGGAAAAGTTTCGGCATAAAATCGAGCAGCGGCCTCGGCATCCTTATCGTACCAGAGGCAAATTGTATTCTTTGCCATTGCGTGTCCTTTCGCTCTGAAGCACCTGACTTGCTATCCACTCATTCTAAATAGGTGGCCAATCGCTGTTCTCCACTGGAAAAAACGGTGCGAAGGCCATTCACAGCCTCGCTGTCAGCTTTGGGGCAGTCATTAGCGGACATTCGCCAGCTGAGAGCGATGTCCGCTTTGCCCGCGAAAGCGGGAGGCCTCCGACTTACCATCTCAACCCAGTTGCACTAGGATTTGTGCCGCTCCTTGCCGTGGAGTTTTCGATGCAGCCGCCGAAAGCCTTTGTACTCGAAGCGCATGGCGCAAGAATACCAGCGATCGGCTTCGGCACCATGGAACTGCCCCATCAGCCGGCCGAACTCGTCGCAGCAGCGATCGACGCCGGCTATCGGCACATTGACACCGCGCGTAAATACGGCACCGAGGAGCATGTTGGTGAAGGCATCCGCGCGAGCGGCATCACCCGCAGCGAGCTGTTCGTCACGACGAAGGTCACCGAAGAGAATGCGCGAGAGGCCGATTTTCTGGTCTCGGTGGAGACCAGTCTGAAAGCGCTTGGCCTGGACTACGTGGACCTGCTTCTGGTGCATTGGCCGCAGCCGAAGGTGCCGTTCAGCGAAACGCTTGGGGCCCTCGCCAAAGCCAAGCGCAACGGCATGACGCGGCACATCGGCGTATCAAATTTCACCCTGGCGATGCTCGATGAAGCGGTGCGGGTCTGCCCCGAGCCCCTCGTCACCAACCAGATCGAGTATCACGCCTATCTGCCGCAGGATCGTATGATCGCCGCGCTAAAAAAATACGGCATGACCCTGACAGCCTATTGTCCGGTGGCGCGAGGCAAGCTACTCGACGACCCGGTGGTCGGCGAGATCGCGAAGGCACGCAGAAAGACCCACGCGCAGATCTGCCTTCGCTGGCTCGTTCAGCAGCCAATCGTCGCCGCAGTGCCCCGCGCGCTCGAGCAACAGCACATCGTCGAAAACCTCGATGTGTTCGACTTCTCGCTCAGCGACGATGAGGTGCGGAGGATTTCCGCGCTGCGTAAAAAGAACATCCGCATTGCCGACCCGCCTGAGCGAGCGCCGAAGTGGGATATAGAGACCGGGGGCAGGTACACGCAACCCTTTCGACCTGTTGTTCGCGAGAGGAAAACCCAAAAGACCTCCCGTAACCCTGGCCTCCGCGCGCCAGCCTGTTTACGGTCATGGCGCGTCAAGACGACCCGGTACAATACAGCGCGC
>JBKPLN010000069.1:0-6592 GCA_046731635.1 Pseudomonadota bacterium
TTCCTTCGTCAGATCGCAAGTCAGGACCCGGTCGCGACCCTTGCCGAGACCCAGCGCTACTTTCAGGCTGATCTCCGGCTTTTTCATCGCCGCGCTTACGCTCGCCTCGTCATAACCAGGATCGCGGGCGCCCTTGTGTGCAACACGAATGCCGCCGAACCAGATCGAGAGCTTGTCGCGATTTGCCGGTTCGCCCGCCTTTCCCACCGCCATGACGACGCGGCCCCAATTGGCGTCCTCGCCCGCGATCGCGGTCTTCACGAGCGGTGAATTGGCGATCGACATGGCGATCCGACGTGCGGAAGCCTTCGATGCGGCGCCTTCTACGATGATTTCGACCAATTTGCGCGCACCTTCGCCGTCGCGCGCGATCTGTTCTGAAAGATTGGCCATCACGCCGTGCAAGGCCCTCTTGAAATCCTTCAACCGTGGATCCGCTGCACGCGCGATGCGCGGCGCATCCACCGCCTTCCCCGTGGCGAACATCATGAGCGTATCGGACGTCGAGGTGTCACCATCGATTGTCACAGCATTGAATGTATCTGTGACGCCATCCTTCAGCAGAGATTGGAGGGCGGCTGCCGAGAGGGGCGCATCCGTGAAAATAAACGAAAGCATTGTTGCCATATCGGGTGCAATCATGCCGGCGCCTTTCGCAACGCCGTTGATCGTCACTTTTGCCCGGCCGATTTTGGCCTCTGCGGTTGCCACCTTCGGGAAGGTGTCGGTCGTCATGATCGCGCGTGCCGCCGGCAGGAACTCGTCCGCCTGTGCGCTCGCAACCATTCCTTCCATCACGCCCTCAAAGGCTCGCGCGTTGAGCGGCTCGCCGATTACGCCCGTCGAAGCCAGAAACACATCGGCAGGGGTGCAGCCGATCGCGTGTGCGGCCAGCTGCGCGGTAAACCGGCATGCGTCGCGTCCATTTTTTCCGGTGAAGGCGTTGGCGTTGCCGGAGTTTACGACCAGCGCCCGCGCCTTCCCCGCTTTCAGGTGAGCCCTGCACCACTCGACCGGCGCGGATGGACATTTTGATCGGGTGAACACGCCGGCCACGGTCGTGCCGGGCTCGAACAGGGCAAGCAGGACGTCCGTGCGGTCCGCGTAGCGGATTCCGGCGGCGGCGGTTGCAAGCCGGGCGCCCGCAATTGGCGGCATGTCAGGGACATTGGCAGGCGCGAGAGGGGAGACTGCAAAGGACATAATGTCATGGCCGGGCTTGTCCCGGCCATCCACGTCTAAATGAGTTGCGATACTTAAAAGACGCAGATGCCCGCGACAAGCGCGGGCATCACGAAATGATTTGATGGATATGATGCAGGCTATTTCTTCGCTGGTGGAGCTGCGGCGGGCTTTTCTTCGGCCTTTGCCGGCTTGTCCATGCGCTCGATTTTTGCGTCTGCGCGCAGTTTGGTGACCAGGTCCGCCTGCGCCTTGCGCACCACGAAATTTTCAATCTGCGGCTTCACTTCCTCGAATTTCGGGGCCTGTTTTGTCCGCTTGTCCTCAACCTTGATGACATGCCAACCGAACTGGGTCTTGACGGGGTCCGAAATCTGCCCCGATTCCAGTTTGAATGCAGTTTCGGCGAATTCCGGCACCATTTGGTCCTTGGTGAAATATCCGAGGTCGCCGCCATTGGCTTTCCCGGAGGGATCCTCGGTAACCTCGCCCGCCACCTTGGCAAAGTCCTCGCCCTTCTTCAGGCGGGTGATGACTGTCTTGACCTTGTCCTCCGCCTCCTTGCTGGCTTTGTCGTCGCCGGCAGGTGTTCGGAAGAGAATATGCCGGGCACGCACTTCCTTCTCTTCGCCGATCTGCTTGACGGCCTCATCGTAGACCTTGTGCATCGCATCGTCGGTGAGCGCTTCCTTGCCGACGGATTGGAGCAATCCTTCCATGAGGAGCTTCTTGCGGGCGAACTCAAGCTTGCGCTTGAAGTCGGCCGTATCGCCGAATTTCTTGTCCTGCGCGGCCTTCGATACAAGAATCATGTCGGCAACAAACTGAATCAGATAGTCCTGCTTGGCTTCCGGCGACATCGGGGGAATCTGACCTGCCTCATCCTCCGCGACGGCAAGATCGCTCTGGTGGATCTCGACGCCGTTAACTTTGGCGACAACGGGGTCTTTGTCTTGCGCGTAAACCCAGGCGCCCGAAATGAGAAGGAGCGCGGCGCTGATGAAAGCGGCCGGGCGCAGTCGGACCGGAAAGCCGGCAGGAAAGGAAATCGTCATGACATTGTCCTTGGATGAAGGATATCGGCCGGTCGAGCAGGCGGCACGCGCGACTATTCGCCCAACAACCATGGCTTTGCAATGGCCGACCGGCACGGAAAAGCTAACGTCCCCGTGACCGAAAACAGGCCAATTCTCGGCAAGTCTGCAATTGACAACAATCCGACCCCCTCATATCTCTCGCTCGCCGTTGGCTATTCGCTATTTGCCGGCGCGTTTCGCGTCGAATTTGCCCGAAAAGTGCCGCATTCCGGAACGCCGGAGGCAAATCCGGCCGAAGCGGCATGATATAAGCATTCGGCCAAGTTAGGAGCTCTCCCGTATGATCGGCGCCGTTGCCCGCAAGCTGTTTGGATCCGCCAACGAGCGTCGCATCCGCAGCTATCTGCCCCGGGTTAGCGAGATCAACGCGCTCGAAAAGGAACTGGAAAGCCTTTCCGACGATGCGCTGAAAGCACGGACCGACGAATTCAAGAAGCAGGTCGCGGAAGGCGTCTCGCTCGATGACATTCTGGTTCCTGCCTTCGCGACCGTCCGGGAAGCGTCGAAGCGCACGCTGGGCCAACGTCATTTCGACGTCCAGCTGATCGGCGGCATGATCCTGCACGAAGGCAAGATATCGGAGATGAAGACCGGCGAAGGCAAAACGCTGGTCGCGACTCTTCCGGTCTATCTCAATGCGATCGCCGGCCGCGGCGTCCATGTGGTGACGGTCAATGATTATCTGGCCAAGCGCGACGCCGAATGGATGGGGCAGATTTACAACTTCCTCGGGCTTTCGGTCGGGGTCATCGTCCATGGTCTGGACGATGAGCAGCGCAAGAAAGCTTACGATTGCGACATCACCTACGGCACCAACAACGAACTCGGTTTCGACTATCTGCGCGACAACATGAAGTACCGGCTGGAGGATATGGTCCAGCGCGGGCACATTTACGCGATCGTCGACGAAGTCGACTCAATTCTGGTCGACGAGGCACGGACGCCGCTGATCATTTCTGGCCCGCTCGACGACCGCTCCGAATTCTATAACACGATCGACAGCTACATTCCGCAGCTCGACAAGACGGACTACGAGGTCGACGAGAAACAGAGAACCGTCACCCTGACGGAAGCCGGCATGGAGAAGCTCGAGCAGCGCCTGCGCGACGCCGGCCAGCTCAAGGGAGATTCGCTTTACGACATCGAAAACGTTTCCGTCGTTCACCACGTCAACCAGGCACTTCGCGCGCACAAGCTCTTCCAGCGCGACAAAGACTATATTGTGCGCAACGGCGAAGTGGTGATCATCGACGAATTCACCGGTCGCATGATGCCTGGCCGGAGATATTCGGAAGGTTTGCATCAGGCGCTGGAAGCGAAAGAGCATCAGCCCATCCAGCCCGAGAACCAGACGCTCGCCTCAATCACCTTTCAGAATTATTTCCGCATGTACGAAAAGCTTGCCGGCATGACCGGCACGGCCATGACGGAAGCCGAGGAGTTCATGGATATCTATGGGCTTGAGGTCCTCGAAGTGCCGACCAACATGCCGCTCATTCGGCTTGATGACGACGACGAGGTCTATCGCACGGCCGCAGAGAAATACCGGGCGATCCTGACTCTCATCGAGGATTGCAAGACCCGGGGCCAGCCGGTTCTTGTCGGCACCACGTCGATTGAGAAATCGGAACAACTCGCCGAGATGCTCCGGCAGAAGGGCTGGGAGCAGCACGACTTTTCCGACCCCAACGCCTTCGCGGCGCTGTATTCAGGAGACGAAGGCGCGTCGAAGAAAAAAGTATTCGCCATTCTCAATGCGCGTTACCACGAACAAGAGGCCTACATCGTCGCACAGGCCGGCGTGCCGGGTGCGATCACGATCGCCACCAATATGGCGGGCCGCGGCACCGACATTCAGCTCGGCGGCAATCCCGATATGCGCATTCGCCAGGAAATCAGCGACATTGCCGATCAGAGGGAACGCGAGAAGAGTCCCCGGGCCGACGAAATCCGCAAACAGGTTGCGCGACTGAAGGAAAAGGCACTCGCTGCCGGTGGTCTCTATGTTCTTGGCACCGAGCGCCACGAGAGCCGCCGCATTGACAACCAGTTGCGCGGCCGCTCGGGCCGCCAGGGCGATCCAGGTCACTCAAAGTTCTTCCTCTCCCTGGAAGACGACCTGATGCGCATCTTCGGATCCAACAAGCTCGACGGAATGTTGCAGAAACTCGGACTGAAGGAGAACGAGGCAATCGTTCATCCCTGGATCAACAAGGCACTCGAGAAGGCGCAGCAGAAGGTCGAGGCGCGCAACTTTGACATCCGCAAGAACCTGCTCAAGTTCGACAACGTGATGAACGATCAGCGCAAGGCGATCTTCGAGGAGCGGCTCGAGCTGATGCGCGACGAGGCGGTGGACGAAACCGTCAACGGCATGCGCCACTCTGTGATTGAGGACATGGTTACCAAGCATCTCCCGGCCAATGCCTATGCCGAGCAATGGGATGTCGCGGGCCTCGACGAAGGGCTCAGGGGCGTGCTGACGCTCGATTTGCCGGTCAAGGACTGGGCCAAGGAAGAAGGCATTACAGACGAGGAAGTGCGCGAGCGCATCGGGCGACGCGCCGATGAATGGATGGCGTCAAAGGTTGCCAAATGGGGCCCCGACGTCATGCGCTACGTCGAGAAATCAATCTTGCTCCAGACACTCGATCATCTTTGGCGCGAACACCTGGTGATGCTTGAGCATTTGCGCCAGGTGATCGGCTTGCGCGGTTATGGTCAGCGCGACCCGCTAAACGAATACAAAGCAGAGGCCTTTGCATTGTTCGAAGCCATGACGGCGCGCCTGCGCGAAGCAGTCACCGCGCAGCTCATGCGCGTCGAGGTCGTGCAAGCTCCGCCGGCCGAGGAGGCCGCAGCGCTTCCCTATATGGAGGCACACAAGGTCGATCCTCTCACGGGCGAAGATGAAATTGCGCCGGCTTTGGCGCCAGCCCTGGCGGGGAACGGCAATGGCATGCAAGCCGACCACAAGGCGAATGACCCGTCGAGCTGGGGCAAGGTTGGACGCAACGAACCCTGCCCGTGCGGTTCGGGCAAGAAGTACAAGCACTGCCACGGCAGATTTGGCTGAAGCCGCCGATTGCACGGCGTCGGCGATTCTCAGTTGCCGAACTGGCCAAGAGCCAGCTTTTTTCGGAAAGCACGATTGCGCTTGAGGTGCCATTCGCGACTCATGGCATGACGCCTGCTCGCGCAGCGTTCCGAATAAAGCAGCACCCATGCGCGGCCGCGCGTCGAGCGGGCGCCTTTTCCGGCATTATGCGCTGCCAGTCGACGGGTCACGTTATCGGTCCAGCCGACATAGGTCAGGTGGCGGCTGCTCGTGAGGGTGCCGATGACATAGACGTAGCAGTCCATGTTTCGTGCGCGCTGGCGCTGTCGAGTGATTACCGCAAGCTGCCGAAGGAGCCGACCGGGACGACCGGCTGAGCCCCGGCGAGCAATCCATTATTGCTCGCCGGCGGCGTGGAATACGCGGTACGCAATTCCGGTTGCTGCGGCGGCTCCGCTTTCGCAGTCTGCACCTGCGCGGGCGGCGCGGGAGCACGGGCAGTAGCTTCGGCCGGCTTTGGCGCAGGGTCGCGCGGCTTCGAAGCCGGCGCGACGGTGGATGCAGTGCTGACAGTTGTTGGAGGGGCGCTCGGGCGCACCGGGGCGACCTGCTTGGGCTTTGCCGCCAGATCGGTATTGGCGCCACGCACCGTCGCTTGCTCTTTCTCAGAAGGCGAGGCCGAGGTTTCCCTTGAGCCGCTGAACCAGCTGCCAATCAATCCCGCAATCGTGGTTGGCTTCTGTTCCATTTCGGGAGCTTCGCCCTGCTTAGCCTGCGGCGCGGACCGCGGCGTCGGTACGTTCGCGACTGCCATTGGCTTGCTGGCCGTCGCCGTCGCGGGCTCCCGATTGGCCGGTGCTTCCGCAGCTGCGGCCGGCGGCGCGGCGTCGCGGGGCAGCGCACCCGGCGCTTCGGCCACGCGGGGCAGCGTGCCTGGCATACTCGCCACTTGGTACGAACGGCCGTTGTTGTCGAACCCCGTCTGCGGCGTCAGCTTGGTGACGAATACCGGATTCATGCCGCCATCGATGCCGGCGCGGGATGGAACGGTCGAAACACCAGTCGAGATGTATTCCGCCATCTTGTATTGCTCTTGCCGCCGCACATCGAGCACCGCATCAGCGACGTTCTTGTCGAGCTGATAAGCGGGACATGCACCCGTCGCGTTGAATGAAAGCGCCCTGCCGGAATCGTTCGGTGCTGCCGCATCGAAGACATAACGCCGGTCGCAAACCGCGACCTTCGGCTCCTGATG
>JBKPLN010000070.1:0-8806 GCA_046731635.1 Pseudomonadota bacterium
GTTCAGGACTTTGGTGATATCCCGCTCCACCTCGTCCGCCCTGACCTCGCATACACGATAGTCCCGCTCGCCGAGGTAAGCCTGCCTTTGTGCGCGCGTCTGGACCGCCTCGGCAGTCTCCTGCGCCGGCACGAGCTCGATGACGCATCTGAGCGCAAACGAGACGAAATCGACAATGTGCGGACCGATCGGCACCTGGCGCTTGAAGCCGCGACCGGCGAACCGGCGGTCGTTGACCAGCGCCTGCCACAACACGCGCTCCGCTTCGGTCGGGTTCCGGCGCAGAAGGCGCGCCAGACCGCGCACCGGACCCCGCTCTCCCGGCACCCTGCCCCCGCCGTGCTCGGCAAGCAGATCACGCAGCTTCTGGGCTTCTCCCGGATCGAGCACGCCGCCGCGCGCCGGGCCCTTGCGTCCCTGCACGATCGCGTTGATGACTCCATGGAGCGTGCGGATGTCCTGCTGGGTCGGCGCTATGCGCTGGAAGATGTTGCGCAGGTTCACGCTCATCGTGCCGCGCTTTTCCTCGGGGCGGAAAAACTCGACCCGCTCAAGCTCGCGCTCGAGATCCGAAAAGAATGCATCGAGCTGCCGCTTCGCAGCCGGCGGAGATTTGTCCGGCATAGAGAAGGGAAGCTCGCCGCCGCCGGCGCGCTTGAACCATTCATACGCGACGATCACCACCGCCTGCGCAAGATTGAGCGAGGCGAATGCCGGGTTAACCGGCAGCGTGACGATAGCGTCGGCCAGCGCCACCTCGTGATTTTCAAGGCCGATGCGCTCGCGGCCGAAAACAATGGCAACGTTCTCGCCCATGCCCACGCGCTCGGCCATCTCGGACGCTGCCGCCTCGGCTGATATCACCGGCTTGGCCTGGTCGTGGTTGCGCGCTGTCGTTGCGAGCACAAAGGTGCAGTCTCCGATTGCTTCATTGAGGCTGTCGTAAAGAACCGCGCTGTCCAGAATCCGGTCGGCGCCCGCGGCCATCACGCGCGCTTTTTCGTTCGGCCACCCTTGCTGCGGCTTCACCAGCCGCAAACGCGCAAGACCGAAATTCGCCATGGCGCGGGTGGCCGCGCCGATGTTCTCGCCCAGCTGCGGCTCGACCAGAACAATGATGGGAGCCGGCGTTTCGATCCAGCGCTTGGTTTTGTCGGTGCCGGCCCCGGGCATGCAATTCTCCTGCGCGCGGTATACCTGCACTGTGCACGCAGCGAAAGAACGCCGGAAATTGCGGGCTTTCGCCCTCCGATTTGGGGTGCTATAGGGGCCGCGCGCGCAAGCTTTTCCTCCGTTCTGCGCGCAACTTTCAAAAAAGGTTCTACCCCCAATGGCGAAGATCAAGGTCGCAAACCCCGTCGTCGAAATGGACGGCGACGAGATGACACGCATTATCTGGCAGCTGATCAAGGACAAGCTGATCCATCCCTACCTCGATATCAACCTTCTCTATTACGATCTCAGCATCCAGAAGCGCGACGAAACCGACGACCAGATCACGATCGACGCCGCCAACAAGACCAAGGAAGTCGGCGCAGCGGTGAAATGTGCCACCATCACGCCGGACGAGGCGCGGGTGAAGGAATTCAACCTCAAGAAGATGTGGCGGTCGCCCAATGGCACCATCCGAAACATCATCGGCGGCGTGATCTTCCGCGAGCCGATTATTTGCAAGAACGTTCCGCGCCTGGTGCCCGGCTGGACGCAGCCGATCGTGATCGGCCGCCACGCCTATGGCGACCAGTACCGCGCCACCGACATCCGCGTGCCGGAAAAAGCCAAGCTCACGCTCAGCTATGTCGCTCCCGACGGCAAGAAAGTGGAGCACGAGGTGTTTCAGTTCCCGGGCTCCGGCGTCGCTTTGTCGATGTACAACCTCGACGACTCGATCCGCGATTTCGCGCGGGCATCATTCAACTACGGCCTGTCACGCGGCTATCCCGTTTATCTGTCGACCAAGAACACCATCCTCAAGGTCTATGACGGGCGCTTCAAGGATATCTTTCAGGAAATCTTCGACAAGGAATTCAAGGCGGACTTCGAGAAAAAGAAGCTCACCTACGAGCATCGACTGATCGACGACATGGTCGCGGCGGCGCTCAAGTGGTCGGGCGGGTACGTCTGGGCGTGCAAGAACTATGACGGCGACGTGCAGTCAGACATCGTCGCACAGGGCTTCGGCTCGCTTGGCCTGATGACCTCCGTGCTGATGACGCCGGACGGCAAGATCGTCGAGTCGGAGGCCGCGCACGGCACCGTCACCCGGCATTATCGTGAGCATCAAAAAGGCAAGGAGACCTCGACGAATTCAATCGCGTCGATCTTCGCCTGGACTAGGGGCCTCGCGCATCGCGCCAAGCTCGACAAGAACGATGCGCTGGCGAAATTCGCCGCCACGCTCGAGAAGGTTTGCGTCGACACGGTTGAAAGTGGGTCTATGACAAAGGACCTTGCGCTTCTGGTCGGCGCCGACCAGAAGTGGCTCTCGACCACCGGCTTTCTCGACAAAGTGGACGAGAACCTCAAGAAAGCGATGGCCTAAGCCGCGCACCGCTAACTCAAGCGGCCCGTTTCCTCAGTCGATTTCTTCGGAAACGATGTCACCCTTTGAGGAGATCGCTTCGCGGCCGACGCGTTTCACGACAACCTCGTGAATGCGCTCGGCGACGCGTGGGTCGCGATGCATCAGCGCCCGTAGGTCCTGACCGTCGAGCACCAGCAGGTTGGTTCGGCTGATCGCGGTCACGGTCGCCGACCGGCGAGAACGGCGCAGCACTGCCACCTCGCCGAAGAACTGACCGATGCCGATGCGAAGCGGGCTCTTCTTGCCCTTGAAGGCAATTTCAACCTCGCCTGAGGCAATGAAGTACATCGAGTGCGCGGGGTCGCCCTCGCGCACGACGATCTCGCCTGGTTCCGCCACTTGCGCCCGGAGCAACTCCATCACGTCGGATATCTCCGCGGCATCGAGCTCCGCGAATAATGGCACCCGGGAAATCATGCCCCAGGTAACAATGAAATCCCGCCGCTGGATCTGGTCGGCAAAGGCGGTGGCGATAATGCCCACCGGCAACGCCATCAGCACCAGGCCGGCGAAAATCGTCACCGTCGCAATCGTCTTGCCAAGCGCCGTCACCGGCACCACGTCCCCGTATCCGATCGTTCCGATCGTGACGATCGCCCACCAGAACGCGTCGGGAATCGTGCCGAGCTTGTCGGGCTGAACCTTTCCCTCCGCCAGGTGCATTAACGACGCGGCGACAAGTGCGGTGCCGAGAGCGATGATGAGACAGCCGACCAGCGCGCGCCGCTCATTGTATAAAACGTCGAGCAGCGACCGCATGGCGGGCGAATAACGCGCGATCTTAAAAAACCGCACCATGCGGAACACCAGCACGAAGCGGAAGTCGCTGGGCAGCAGCATTGCGAACCAGAACGGCAGCACCGCGATCAAATCGATGATGCCAGCGGTGCTGACGGCGTATTTGAGGCGCGCGCGCATGTGCGAGAGATGGCGGTATGGGCCGTGCTCGACCGCGACCCACAGACGCAGGGCATACTCAATCGTGAACACTGCGAGCGAGACGTATTCGATCCAGTCAAATGCCGTCCCGTAGCGGCTCGCATATTTCGGCATGGATTCGAGCGCGACTGCGACCAGATTGATCACAATGAGCGTGACCAGCGCGCGGTCGACCCATGTGCCGACACTGTCGCCTACCGGCCCTTGCTCGAGCACCTGGTAGACGCGTCGGCGCAGATCCCTGGTGCGACTGCGGGCCATCCGTGATCCTTACACGATCGATGGTACACGGTAGGCGTTGCAAAGCGCAGGCGTTCGCCGGGTTGGCGCGTGCAGCCCATTGAGAATTCTTGACGCCCTCACCCCGAATATCTCCGATGAGAAGCCGGCGTCGCGGGCATTTCTCAAGCAGTTCGCTACGCAGCCAACGCAGCTTCGATTGCCTTCAACGCATCCTCAGCCTTGGAGCCGTCGGGCCCCCCCGCCTGCGCCATGTCGGGTCGACCGCCGCCGCCCTTGCCGCCCAGTGCTTCGGCGCCTTTCTTCACAAGTTCGACCGCATTGAAACGCTTGGTCAGATCGTCCGTGACCCCCACGACAATGCCGGCCTTACCGTCCTCGGAGGTGGCGACGATTGCAACAACGCCGGAGCCCACCTGACGTTTGCCTTCATCGGCAAGGCTGCGCAGGTCCTTGAGCTCGATGCCGGAGACGGCCCGGGCCAACAGCTGGATGCCATTGACCTGTCGCACATCGCTGGCCTCCGACTTGCCGCCGCCCATGGCGAGCTTCTTTTTGGCCTCGGAAAGATCCCGCTCGAGCTTCTTGCGCTCGTCCAGGAGCTCTTCGATGCGCCCGGGCATCTCTTCAAGCGGCACTTTAAGCTCTGCAGCCGCAGCTTTAACGACTTGAAGCTGTTTGTTAGCAGCCTTCCTGGCGGCTTTTCCGGTCAGGGCCTCGATGCGTCGCACTCCTGCCGCCACGCCTGCCTCGCCGACGAGAGAAATGACCCCGATATCGCCGGTGCGGCGCACGTGGGTGCCGCCGCACAATTCGACCGACCAGCCCATGGTGTTGCCGCCGCTCTCGCCCATTGCGACCACGCGTACTTCGTCGCCGTATTTTTCGCCGAACAAGGCCCGGGCGCCTGACGCAATCGCATCGTCGACGGCCATCAGCCGGGTCGTCACCGGTCTGTTCTGCAGCACCATGTCGTTCGCGATGTCCTCGACCCGTTCGATTTCGTCGGGCGACATCGGCTTGGGATGCGAGAAGTCGAAGCGCAGGCGATCGGGCGCAACCAGTGAGCCTTTCTGAGCGACATGGTCGCCAAGGACCTGGCGCAGGGCTTCGTGCAGAAGATGGGTGGCCGAGTGGTTCTGGCGTATGGCGCTGCGCCGCGCATGGTCGACATCCATCAGCAGCGGATCGCCGACTTTCACCACGCCCTGCTCAACTTTCACGAGGTGAGCGAACAGATCGCCCGCCTTTTTCTGGGTATCGGACACGACAAGCCTGACGCCCTCGCGCCGCATTTCGCCGGTGTCGCCGACCTGCCCGCCGCTCTCGGCGTAGAAGGGCGTCTGGTTCATCACCACCGACCCGCTTTCGCCTTTCTTCAACTCGGGAACTTCCTTGCCATCCTTGACCAGCGCGGCAACCACACCTTCGGCGGTTTCGGTTTCGTAGCCGAGGAATTCCGTCGCTCCGATCCTCTCGCGAAGCGGAAACCACACGCTCTCCTGCGCCGTGTCGCCCGAGCCGGCCCATGATGCGCGGGCTTTTTCGCGTTGACGCTCCATCGCGTCGCTAAAGGAGGCGACATCGACGGAGATGCCGCGCGAGCGCAGCGCGTCCTGCGTGAGATCCAGGGGAAAGCCGTACGTGTCATAGAGCGTGAACGCGGTCTCCCCGTCGAACATCGCGCCCTTCTTCAGGCCGGCACTTTTCTCGTCGAGGATGGCAAGGCCGCGCTCGAGCGTGCGCCGGAAGCGCGTTTCCTCGAGCTTCAGCGTTTCCGTAATCAGCGCTTCGGCGCGCAGAAGTTCGTGGTACGCCTGCCCCATTTCGCGCGTGAGCGCGGGGACGAGCTTCCACATAAGCGGCTCTTTGGCGCCGAGCAGCTCCGCGTGGCGCATGGCGCGTCGCATGATGCGGCGAAGCACATAGCCTCTACCCTCGTTCGAGGGCAGGACGCCATCGGCGATCAGGAAAGCGGATGCCCGCAGGTGATCCGCGATCACCCGATGCGAGGCCTTCTGCGGGCCGTCGGGATCGACGCCGGTCAGCTCGGCGATAACGCGGATCAGGCTGACGAACAGATCGATGGCATAGTTGTCGTGCGTGCCCTGCAGCACGGCGGCAATACGCTCAAGGCCCATGCCGGTGTCGATCGATGGCCGCGGCAGATCGATGCGCTTGCCGCCCTCGAGCTGCTCGTACTGCATGAAGACGAGATTCCAGATCTCGATGAAGCGATCGCCCTCGGCCTCCGGGGAACCGGGCGGCCCGCCGGGAATTTGCGGCCCGTGATCGTAAAAGATTTCCGAGCACGGCCCGCACGGGCCGGTATCGCCCATCGCCCAGAAATTGTCCGCGCCTGCGATGCGGAGGATCTTGCTGTCCGGAAGGCCGGCGATCTTCTTCCAGAGCTTGAACGCCTCGTCGTCATCCACATAGACCGTAATCAGCAACCGGTCCTTTGGCAGAGCGTATTCCTTGGTCACCAGCGTCCAGGCGAGCTCGATCGCGCGTTCCTTGAAATAGTCGCCGAAGGAGAAGTTCCCCAGCATCTCGAAGAAGGTGTGGTGGCGCGCGGTGTACCCGACATTGTCGAGGTCATTATGCTTACCACCGGCACGCACGCACTTCTGTGCGGTCACCGCGCGAGAATAGGGCCGTTTCTCCAGGCCGGTGAAAACGTTCTTGAACTGCACCATCCCCGCATTCGTGAACATCAGGGTCGGGTCATTGCGCGGGACGAGCGACGACGATGGAACGATCTGGTGGTCGTTCCGGGCAAAGAAGTCGAGGAAGCCTTTGCGGATGTCGTTGACGCCGCTCATGTTGAACTAATGCGCTACCCTTCCCGCTGCGGACTCTAAATCCCGACGCGGCTTGTGTTTTCAGGGGGTATTTAACGGCGGGGGTAGCGTAAGTCTAGGAACGGCCCGAAAAACCCACATCACAAAACCCACATCCTATGGCCCCGCGAAAGCATGAGTTCAGCCTGCTCCCCCGGCGTGCAGGGACGGAAAAAATACACGAATCGCGCAAAAGCGCCTTCGCCCCCGTCCTCGGTGGCGGCCGCTTTACGCAGCCGGGTGCCGACGGGGGCGAATGCTAGCGCACCACTGAATGATACGCGTCGCCAAATGGTGCAGCGGATAACGCGGGCGCCGCCGCCTCGCCTTACTAACCCTCGGCCTTAGTGGCCTGTCTGCCGTTTGCGCTTGGAGCCTTTCACCTTGGGGCCCTTGAGTTTGGCAGCTGCGGCCCTTGGTTGTTTGCTCCTTGCGTTCGCGGTCTTTGCTCTGCCCTTCGCAGGTCCGGCCTTCCTTGGGTCAGCGGCCTTTGGTCCTGCGATGGACTCGGCAATACCCTTCGTTTCGGCGAGTTGGGTCGGCGTGGGCAAGGCAGGCAGCGGTTCTGATCGCTCCTGCGCCGAAGCTTCGCTCTGGAAGGCCATGCCTGCCTCGCGAAGACCGGCTCCGGGCGGCAGCGTTGCTACAACGCCGCCCGGCAGCCCAGCATCCTTTCAAGCCTCCGCGGCTTCCTCGTCGTCCTTGTCCTTGTCCCCGTCCTCGCCCGCCATGATCGCTTCCGCAATCAGGCCGGCATTCTGGCGCACGGCAGCTTCGATCCTGCCGGCGACGTCGGGATTTTCCTTGAGAAACTGCTTGGCGTTCTCCCGGCCCTGACCGATGCGCTGGCTGTCATAGGAGAACCACGCGCCGGATTTCTCAACCACCCCGGCCTTGACGCCGAGATCGATCAGCTCGCCGGTCTTGGATACGCCTTCCCCGTACATGATGTCGAATTCGACCTGCTTGAACGGGGGCGCCAGCTTGTTCTTGACCACCTTCACGCGCGTCTGATTGCCGACGACTTCGTCGCGCTCCTTGATCGCACCGATACGTCGGATATCGAGCCGCACCGAGGCATAGAATTTCAGCGCGTTGCCGCCCGATGTCGTCTCCGGAGAGCCGTACATCACGCCGATTTTCATGCGGATCTGATTGATGAAAATTACCATCGTCCGCGAGCGTGAGATCGAGGCGGTGAGCTTGCGCAACGCCTGGCTCATCAGGCGAGCCTGCGAGCCCGGTTGCACGTCCCCGATCTCGCCTTCGAGCTCGGACCGCGGCACGAGTGCCGCAACTGAATCGACCACCAACACGTCGATCGCGCCAGAGCGCACCAGCGTGTCGGCTATTTCGAGCGCCTGCTCGCCGGCGTCAGGCTGGGAAATCAGCAGGTCATCGACATTCACGCCAAGCTTGCGGGCATAAGCCACGTCAAGCGCGTGTTCGGCATCGACGAAGGCGCAGATACCGCCCTTCTTCTGGGCCTCTGCAATCGTGTGCAATGCGAGCGTGGTCTTGCCCGAGGATTCCGGCCCATAGATTTCGACCACGCGGCCGCGCGGGAGCCCACCAATGCCAAGCGCGATATCGAGCCCAAGCGAGCCCGAGGAGATGGCTTCGATATCCATGGCTTTGTCATTTTTGCCAAGCTTCATGACCGAGCCCTTGCCGAACTGACGCTCGATCTGGCTCAGCGCAGCAGAGAGGGCTTTCGATTTATCCATGGACGATCCTTCAACGAGACGCAGGGCAGGCTGACTCATGATGTCGCGCTCCTTATGGCCGGGATTCGACCCCCCGACAACGCAGCCCCGCTGCACCGCCGGAATCGACCGAAGTCAGCAATGTACACTATTTGTTCTCTGTTCGCAATATGTTCTTTTGGCGGATGCTTTTGCGACCTGACGTGAAAAAACAAAGGCTTGTTTCGGTTGTTTCGGGGAGCGATTTCACCCGCGCTGCATTGCACAAAAACATTGCGTAAAAAAGACACAGAGGGCCAATGACCTCGGGGGACAACTACTGTTCAGGGCGGCAGAGTTTTTCGCCAAGGCTGAAACCGAACCCGATCCGGAAATGTGCGCAGGTTTTGAAAATCTGGCCTGTGCCTATCTGCGCCTGGCCGAGCAGTCCCTGCGCAATGTGCAGACCGATATCATTTATGAACCGGCGCCGCCCAAGCTGGACGATCCAGGGT
>JBKPLN010000071.1:0-2455 GCA_046731635.1 Pseudomonadota bacterium
TCTTTCGATAAGCCCGTCTGAAATGTCATGGCCGGGACGAACCCGGCCATGAGCATAGCATTCCGATAGTCGGAGGAACCAGAAGCCCTACATCGTATCCGGTCGGTTGAGCCGCTCACGCATTTCCTTGCCCGTTTTGAAAAACGGCACAGACTTTTTGTCGACCGCAACATGCGCGCCAGTACGCGGGTTCCGCCCGGTACGCGCCGGGCGGTGCTTGACCGAGAAGGCGCCGAAGCCGCGAAGTTCGACCCGGTCGCCCTTCGCCATTGCGCTGGTGATCTCGCCAAGGATGGCGTTGACGATGTTCTCAACGTCGCGCTGATAAAGATGGGGATTCTGGCCCGCAATACGCTGAACGAGTTCTGATTTGATCATCGATGCCGCCCTACCCAGTCAGTTGGACGATGGAGGGTGCCAAAGCGCCAAGAGACCGTCAAGATTTAGTCGCTCGACCGCCTGCAGCGCGCCCCACTCCTCGATGCGGTTTGCAATGACGTTCAGCCCCAGCGTCTCGAACGTCCAGGCGGCGACGTGCAGGAACGAAAGGTCACTGAAGCGCGGTTGCAATGAATAGTCTCGCACCGGGGTGTTCGCCGGCACCTTTTTTTCCTTCTCAAGCCAGGCCAAGGCGGCCTTTTCATTTCCAAGGCTGTCCACAAGCTTGAGGCCAACCGCCTGCCGGCCAGTGAAAACACGGCCATCGGACACCTGTGTCAGCTGGCCGTCGTCCATTCCGCGTCGATCCTTCACGAGGCCTTTGAACCAGCTGTAGGAATCGAGGACGATCGCTTCGATCGCGGCCCGCGCTTCCGGGCTGGTTGGCTCGAACCCATTGGGCGCGGCCTTCAGCGGCGAAGATTTCACCTCTTCGACCTTGATGCCGATTGTTTTCAGGACGTCGGAAAAATTCGGATACTGAAAGAGCACCCCGATCGAACCGACCAACGACGTTTCCTGCGCCACGATGTGCTCAGCCGAGAGCGCGGCGATATAGGCGCCGGATGCGGCAAGTCCGTCGACAACGACGACCATGGGCTTCTTGGCCTGCAGTTCACGCAAGGCGCCGTAAAGCTGCTCGGAACCGGCGGTCGTTCCACCGGGACTATCAATGTGGACGATCACGGCACGCGCGGCAGAGCGTCCAAGACGGGCCAGTGCCTCGACGCGATCCTGATTCGTGCGGATCAAACCCTGAACCTTGACCCGCGCGATATAGGCCCCGGGGGTGGTGAAGCGGCTACCTGGCACAAGCATGACGGCTGCGCCAACGATCGCTGCCAAGGCAATCACCAGCGCACTGACGCGCCAAAAGGTAAGCTTGCGCCTTATCCGGCGGCGATCGACGATTGCATCGGCGTCGAGCGACATGGCTTCACTCCTTCAGTGAATCGAGGGCCGGATCCTATCCGGCAATTGCGAGCTTGGCTCGCTCATCCAAACGACTCTCGACAAAGTGATCTTACAACAACGGATGCCCCCGGAGATTGCCCAGGGGCATCGCATCCAACTCAAGTCCCGGCGCTCCAAACTGGGCTTAGTCCTGTTTTTCGGTTTCATTTTCAGGCTTGTCGCCCGCCCGCTGCTTGAGCGCGGCACCCAGGATGTCTCCAAGCGAAGCGCCAGAATCGGCAGTGCCGTACTGGGCGATCGCCTCTTTCTCCTCGTCGACCTCAAGCGCCTTGATGGAAACGCCGACCTTGTGCGTCTTGCGATCAAATTGCGTGACGCGCGCGTCCACTTTCTGCCCGACAGAGAAACGCTCGGGACGTTGCTCGCCACGATCGCGCGCCAGGTCCGCTCGCTTGATAAAGGCGGTCAGATCGGTGCCCACGATCTTGACGTCGATGCCCGATTCCTTCACCTCGGTCACCTCGCAGGTGACAACTGACCCCTTCTTGAGATCGCCCGCCGATTCCATCGGATCGCCGGCCAGTTGCTTCACGCCAAGTGAAATCCGCTCTTTCTCGACGTCGACATCGAGCACCTGTGCTTTGACGATGTCGCCTTTCTTGTATTCTTCGATCACCTGCTCGCCGGGACGTTTCCAGTCCAGATCGGATAGGTGCACCATGCCGTCGACATCGCCGTCGAGGCCGAGAAACAGTCCGAACTCGGTTTTGTTCTTGACTTCGCCTTCGACGGTGGAACCCGGCGGATGCTTCTCGACAAACACCTCCCATGGATTGCGCATGGTCTGCTTCAGACCGAGGGAGATCCGGCGTTTTACGGGGTCGACCTCGAGGACCTGTACTTCGACTTCCTGCGAGGTTGAGACGATCTTGCCCGGATGAACGTTCTTTTTCGTCCAGGACATTTCGGACACGTGGATCAGCCCTTCGATGCCCGGCTCGAGCTCTACGAATGCACCGTAGTCCGTGATGTTGGTGACGCGTCCCTTGAAACGTGCCCCCACGGGATATTTGCCCTCGATGCCCTGCCAGGGGTCGTCGAG
>JBKPLN010000072.1:0-3238 GCA_046731635.1 Pseudomonadota bacterium
ATGTTACGGCGTTGTGAAAATGGTGGCCGTCACTTATGGTGTTACCCGCGTACCCACTGCCGAAGCCGCCGAGCGCGCCAAAGCCGCCGCGCCGCGCAAAAACGTTTTCATTCGTTTCATGGATGCGCTCGTCGCCTCGCGCATGAAGCAAGTCCATCGCGAAATTGCAAGGCATGCGCATCTGTTGCCGTACACGCTCGACGAGCGCGGCAATCGCGTGGTCAACCGCTTCGACAAGCTGCCGTTCAGCGGCTGATCGCAGCCGCTTCGCCAGCGAAGCCGCCCCGGTGTCCCCGGCCGGGGCGGTTTCGTTTTTTGGACGCCGGCCGGCGCAACAGCAACGTAACCCATCCCTGAAGCGTGATACGCCGTTCAAGTCTCAACCCCTGGGCGCGGTAGATGGCAAGAACAGCGTTGGCATGACCGGGCAGAAGACCCGACAGCACCATGCGCGCGCCGGGGGCTGCGAGCTTGCGCAAAGGCACGGCCAGCCTTGTGAGCGGCGTCATCAGGATATTGGCAAGGACAAGATCGTATGGCGCGCGCGCCCTGATGACTTGCGCGCCGGCTCCGGCCGCGCGCACGAACGTGATCATCGATGCGGCGTGGTTGAGATGCGCATTGGCTCGGCCAGACCGGACCGCGGCCGGATCGATATCGCCCGCGATCGTATGGGTGCGCCACAAGCGCGCCGCTGCGATAGCCAGCACGCCAGTCCCGGTGCCGACATCGAGCACGCGCCGTGCCTTCCGCCTCTTTGCCAGATCGCCAAGCGCGAGCAGGCAGCCCAGCGTCGTGCCGTGATGGCCGGTGCCAAAGGCGAGGGCGGCCTCGATTTGAATGCCGATGTCGTTGGCTCTTAACCCGCCGCGCGCGTGCGCGCCATGAACGACGAAACGGCCGGCGCGGACTGGCCAAAGCCCGGCGAGGCTCTGCGCCACCCAGTCGCGGTCGGCGACCGGCTCGATCCTGAGCGCACCAGCCGCTGCCGCCCCCGCCGCCAATTTGACCAGCTCGCGTAAACCGGTTTCGTCGGCCGCATCGCGGAAATGAATCGCTACGTGCCAGCGTCCATCATCGCCCTCGAACGCGGCGCAAGCCGTATCCTCGGCGTCCAGGCTTTCGCCGAGATAAGCGGCAAGCCGGCGGGCGGTTGGCTCGTCGCAGGTGAGGCGTGCGACAATGGTGGGCGCCTTCATGCGGCGCAAGTTTGCCCTTCGCATTCTTGCGCGCAATGGTTATCTAGGCGCCGTGACCATCGAGAGAATCCTTTCCAACGAGATCGAAGCTCTCGCTCTGGCTCGCCGCCGCGGCTGGCCGGAGGATTTGCGCGTGCTGCTCGCCCGCTATCCCCGCGAGCAGTGGGATTCTCACGCCAACCTTGGCGACATGGCCCGCTTCTGGCTGTCGCGCCACGCCATGTTTCGCGAGTTGTCGAACGCAATCGGGCAGATCACGGCGCAGTTTCGCGCCGGACAGCTTCCGCCGGCCGAATTTGCCCGACAGTTCGTGCCGCGCCTGCAGTTCATGCTCGACCAGCTGAACGTGCATCATCAGATCGAGGACCTGCATTATTTCCCGATCTTTCGCGATGCAGACGCCCGCCTGATCCGCGGATTCGAGGTGCTGGAAGGCGATCATCACTACATCCATTCCGACATGGCGCGTACCGCAGAAAGTGCCAACGCATTGCTCCAGGCCCTGCAAGGAGATCCCGGCACGCTGCGCCGTTGCGGCGACGACTATGCGGATGCGAGCGGATTGCTGGCGAAGGCACTGATGCGCCATCTCGACGATGAGGAGGACCTGATCGTGCCGCTGATCCTCGACCGCGGAGAGGAAGCGCTCGGCGTGGCGCACGGATAGTTTGTGTATTTTTGGTCATTCCGGCTAATTCAGCCTTGCCGCAACGAGCGTCAGCGGACGAAGGGGGCGTGGGCTTCCTACCCCGGTTTCAATTCACCAACCGTGCTTCGGGAAATTTCCACTTGCCATTCAGAACCTCGTCCCGTGGACGATAGAGCCGCACCATGTAATTCCAGTCCTTCACGATGGGCAGGCAATTCGGGATCTTCCCATCGCACTCGCCGAACTGGATGGAGGCGGAGCCGTCGGCGCTCCTCTTCGCCGTGAGGCTGTTGAATGAGTAGGCATTGTACGCGTTCTTCCTGAAGTGGCCCGTGGCGTCGTAGACACTGACGGACCAGAAGGCGTCGACGGGGACCTTGGCCGGAACGTTGAGCTTGTAAACCGCGGCACCGTCGTTCTTGGCCGGCGTCACGTTGAGGTACATTGCATCCTTTTCGGGATTGCCGCCCCATGCCGAGGCCGTGCCGATCAGGTGCCGTACTGCATCGACCTGCGTTCGCGATCCGAACGCTTTTTGCAGATCAGGCAGCGTCGTGTTCAACGCCAGCAGCAGATCGCGAACCTTCTTGTGACTTACCGGATCCCAGTTGGTGACCTCGAAGCGCCCGGGATCCTTCTGCTTCACGATCACCGCATCCTGCAAGGCATGTGCCTGTTTCATATCTTGCGCATCGGCGGGATTGACCAGGATGCGCAGCGCCACAAACAGGTAGCGCGTGCCGACCTCGGACCTCGTGTAAGTGTAGTTGCCGCCGCCGTAGCCGACCTCGAAGACGTAATGGTTCTCGTTGATCGCCGTGATCGACATGAAGCGCTTGCCCGGCTTGGGCAGGGTGATCTTGACCGGCCCGGCGTCGAGGTCGAACACGGCCTCCGAATAAAGCGTGTCACGATTTGGCCGAACGCCGGTGCCCTCCAGCGGCAACTCGCGGAGATGGACGAACTTGCCGAGCGCCCCGCGCTTGACGAACTGGGCGAAGTACATGTCGGTCTCGGCGCGGTTAAAATTGTCGGCCGTGACTGTCACGGCTTTGCCAGGCGGCGATTGCGCCTGCGATGCTCCGATCATGCCGCAAGCCAGGAAGACGCCTGCAAGAACCGCTCTATTCATTTTTCTTCCTCCGCCGAATCACGTCTTCGGTCGATTTCTTCAGGCCGTGAATGAATTTTTCCGTCTGCGTTTCGCTGATGCGTACCAGCGGCGGAGGGTAATAGGTGCCGTCGGACACATCTTTCGACGGCCCGTAGAAGCGATAGGTCAGGTTGTATTTCTTGCCGGTTGGCGTGGGTATCCAGTTTGATTCCGGAATACCGTCGGGTTGTTTCGGGCCAAAGACCAGCGTGAGCGAGCCATCATCGTTGAGTTTCA
>JBKPLN010000073.1:0-2635 GCA_046731635.1 Pseudomonadota bacterium
CCTAAAGACTCATATTTAATATCTGAGGTATTGACCTTTGGGGCTAGAGCCCTTAATACCCCAAGCATCACTTTGGAGTTCTGCCATGAGTCTCGAGTTTGCCGCTATCGCCTACCGGGCCATTCGCGACCGCATTCGGGAGCGAGACCCTCAAATCGACGAGCAGACTCTCGCCGATACCGTTGAGGGGCTCACCGACCTGCATGAAATCCTCACGGCCGTCATTCGAGTGGCCCTCGCCGACCAGGCCCTGGCCAGCGGACTTGAGGGCCGCATCGGGGAAATGCTGGCGCGGCGGGACCGTTTGCAGGACAGAGCCGCCAAGCGCCGGCAGATCGCCAAAGATGTGATGGTTGAGCTTGATCTCAAAAAGCTCTCGGCCCCTGACTTTACTGCCTCAATCCGCCCCGGGACCTCTGCCCTGATGGTGATCGATGAGGCGGCGGTTCCCAGCATCTACTGGGAGCCGCGGGAGCCCCGCCTCAACCGCCAGGAATTGGCGAATGATCTCAAACAAGGCGCAGAAATTGCCGGCGTCACCCTCTCGAACCCAGAACCAGTTTTGAGCGTGAGGACAAAGTGATGGGTTTCTCAGCAAAACAGGTGAAAGCGCTGCGGCGCAATCTCGATCAGCGCTACGTCCGCACCCGCGAAGCCAATGGGCGTGAACTCTCCTATATCGAGGGCTGGTACGCGATCTCAGAGGCCAACCGCATCTTCGGCTTTGATGGTTGGAGCCGGGAGACGGTCGAATCCCGCTGCGTCCTGGCACGAGAAAATCGCGGCGCCTTCCTTGCCGTCTATACGGCCCGAGTACGGATTTCGGTGCAGGCCGGCGGTTCAATTATTATTCGGGAAGGTCACGGTTCGGGTGAAGGCCGCGGCGCCTCGCCCGGTGAGGTGCACGACATCGCCCTCAAGGCCGCGGAAACCGATGCCACCAAGCGGGCCTTGGCTACCTTCGGCAAACCGTTCGGGCTCGCGCTTTACGGGATTGGCAGGTCCCCATCAATCCAGCCAACCATGCCCATCCCATCTCATCAGACAGAGCCGATCCAGCGTTTTGGATTTCATCCCGATGATACAACGCCAATTCCACGGCCGTCGCGCTACCACGGCCGCCGCCAATATGCGCCGTTGATGGACCAGCTGCGAAAAAATTCAGCTGAGCAAAAACAGTCATTAGCTCCGCCACTTGTCCCGAGCGGGCTCGATTCCGTTCCGGGTCGGATCGACAAGAACCAACTCGCCATTGCCGAGCCCAAACGGCTGCGTGACAAGGCACATCTCAAGTTTGTTGCATCGCAGCCCTGTCTTGTCTGCGGACGACAGCCTAGCGACCCACATCATCTTCGATTTGCGCAACCGCGCGGCATTGGTCTGAAAGTCAGCGATGAGTTCACAGTACCGCTCTGCCGTGGCCACCACAGGCAGCTGCATCAAGCCGGTAACGAAGTCACCTGGTGGGAAAACCTACACATCGATGCGCTTGCGATCGCCAAGGATCTTTGGAAGCGAACGCATACAAAGGATGGGCGCGTTGATACGCAGGCTCAAACAATGACCATTGATAGCCCTGAAATAGCGATTAAAAATTAATGACAACAGAAAAACAAATTCTCGCTAATCAACAAAACGCTAAACACAGCACTGGGACTCGAACCGAGGCCGGTAAACGCCGCTCGCGGCGAAACGCCATTCGTCACGGACTCACGGCAGAAACGGTCATTGATACCCTCGAAGATGCCGCCGATTACAGAGCCTTTGAGAGAGCAATAAAGTCCGACTATTCGCCACAAACTGCGATCGAGGGTCAATTGGCAGTCGACTGGCCTCGCTGCTGTGGCGGCTGCGCCGTGCCGTGATGGTCGAGAGCGGACTCTTATACATGCAAGCCGAAACGTTTCAGAATCCATACACGCGCCCAACCAGTGAACACGATGTGGATAGGTTGAGTATTTTCCGCAAATTTCTGCATTCAAGCGAGTTAGAAAAATCACTGAACAAACAACGGGGAGCCAAGCAAAATATTAGGATAGACTCGGTTGAGGCCGAGATAAATCAGATGCATACAAATATTGCCCGCTCATTTTTGCGGCTGACAAACCTTGACAATCAGGTCTTTGACCGACTTGGCCGTTACGAAACAACCTTATGGCGGCAAGCAGCACAAATTTTGCTACTGCTGGGTGCAATAGAATTTCGCGCTAAAGATCGTTCTCCAGATGAGCGTCCATGTTTTGGGAGGGTGCGCAGAAAGCACGGACGCTATCCGCCGTTTGATTTTAATCCCTTTTTGAGGTCTGCTGGTCGGTTGCGATAGAATATTTTTGGTTTGTTTAAATTTCGTGAGCGGCTGCCTGGGGCACACGAGAAATTAGCTGGGCTGGACAATTAATACCGGTAGCAGCGATACGAGTGCTTGAGTATGTGGAACCCGGCGTGCGAAAAGGACAAATTATTTTCCCAAGGTTACGCCAGTAGGCGCCATTTGGCCACGCTAGCCTTTTCATACGAACGCGACACGTGAAGAACGACAGGAATGGTTTGCGCAAACGCCACCCTGGGATCGAGTACCCTCCTCTGTCCTTGATTCAATTCTTGATGGGATTACCGATAACGCTTTGCTTGACGC
>JBKPLN010000074.1:0-6335 GCA_046731635.1 Pseudomonadota bacterium
GCCATAGAAAATCGTCACGCGATTGCGCCGCAGGGTCTCAAACACGCCCTCCGGCGATGGACGATGCGGCCAGAGCGCCGCGGTGGCGCCGACCGAGAGCGGGAAGGTCATCGCATTGCCGAGCCCGTACGCGAAGAACAGCTTGGACGCCGAATGCACCACGTCGTCCTCGCGTATGCCGAGGATGCCCTGGCCAAACAGCTTTGCCGTCGCCATCAGGTTGGAATGGCAATGCTTGACGCCCTTGGGATCGCCGGTCGAGCCGGAGGTGTAGAGCCAGAACGCGACTTCGTCGGAAAGCGTGTCGGTGGTGAATGGCGTGGTGTCCGCACCGGCGATGAGATCTTCGAAGGCGTGGCTTTTCCCGTCATGGCCGGGCTTGTCCCGGCCATCCACGTCTTTTGCAGTTGAGCTGCCCGAAGTCGTGGATTCCCGCGACAAGCGCGGGCATGACGATACTGCTTGGCTGCCGCCAACAACGATCACCTCCGGCCGTCGCGGCAGCTTGTCCAGCACCGGCGAGATGGTGTCCGCAAGCGTTGCATCGACAACGAGCACCCGCGCCCGGCAATCGGCGAGGATGTAGGCGTACTGCGGCACCGGCAGGTATGTGTTGAGCGGGATCGCAATCGCGCCGGCGCGGATCGTGCCCCAGAACGCCACCGGGTGATCGACCGTGTCGTTCAGCAGCAGCGCGACGCGCTGCTCGTGCTCGACGCCCAGCTCGCGCAATGCATTGGCGAAACGAACGCTGCGCACCTGCAGGTCGCAATAAGTGAGCGAGCGCTCGGGGTCGACGAAGGCGGTCTTGTCGCCAAGTCCGCGCGCCACGTTGGCGTCGACGAAGTCGGTCACGGCGTTATGCGGACGGCGCTCGCTGAAATCGTCGTACACGCCGGCCCCCCGCGTCAGCCTTCGAATAATCGCGACAGCAGCCGCCGCGCCAGCACGCCGGCGACGCGCCGGCGGTAGTGGCCGGGCGTGAACGTCGTCTTCATCGGCATGATCTGGTCGCGCACCAGGGCGTCGAGGGCCTTGAACACCCGCTCGTCGAGTGCCCCGCCGCAGAGCTCGGCGGTGCCGGCAAGCAGGACCGGGCGCGGATTGGTGCCGGTGAAGGCAATGCGCAGGTCGGTGAGCTTGCCGACATCTTTCCGGATCGCGACCGCAACGCCGGCGACCGGATACTCGATCGAGCGGCGGATGCGGATCTTGTCGTAGGCCGAACGCAGGCCCGGAGTGTTTTTCGCTCGAACGGCGGTGACGATCTCGCCCGGCCGCAGCGAGAGATAGAACTTGCCGTCGCCCTGTGTTTCCGTCACCGGCACGTCCTGGCGCGCGAAGCCGATGTAGAGCTTCTCGAGCGGGATGGTGCGGCGGCCTTGCGGACCGGCGATATCCACCTCGGCGCCAAGCGTGAGCAGCGCCGGCGCGAGATCGCCCGCGAATGTGGCAAAGCACACGCCGCGGCTCTTCGGCGCCACGTGGCAGATGGTGCCGGTGGTCTTCAGGCAATGATTGTTGGCGTCACGCCACCATTCGCTCTGATTGTAGAAGATGCAGCGCGTATCGAGGCAGAGATTCCCCCCGACCGTGCCCATGTTGCGATGGGTCGGCCCGGCGATGTGCGCCGCGGCCTGCGCAAGCACGGGATAGTGCCGGTTCATCGCGGGATGCTCGGCGATCTCGCTCAGCCGGACCGATGCGCCCAGTTCAAGACTTTTCTCGTCGGCGTGGATGGCGTGCAATTCCTCCACGCGATTCATGTCGATCAGGACTTCCGGCGCGACGATGCCGCGGCGGATGTTCACCACGAGATCGGTACCGCCGCCGAGCGGCATGCTGCCGGGATTGGCCGCACGCGCCGCGATGACCTCGTCGAGCGTCTTTGGGTTGACCACGCGGAAATCGGGCAGGGCGTCCATTAGTGACCATCCCTGCAGGAAATCCGTTCATTCCCGCGCAAGCGGGAATCCAGCAAAAGAGTTCTGGGTCCCCGCTTTCGCGGGGACGAACGGTGACTGTGGCGGTCATTGATCATGACTCGCCACCATTCTTCTTCGGCGACTTTTCAAGCGCCCGCTTGCGCTTCTCAATCGCCTCGAACACGCGGTCGGGCGTCACCGGCAGATCGTTGAAGCGAATGCCGATCGCATCGGCGATCGCATTGGTGAGCGCCGGCAAGAATGCGGCCAGCGAGCCTTCGCCCGCTTCCTTGGCGCCGAACGGCCCATGCGGATCGTTACTCTCGACGATGCCGACTTCGATCGGCGGGGAATCCTGGATGGTCGGGACCCGGTAATCGAGCATGTTGGCGGTGACCATCAGCCCCTCGTGGTAGGCGGCTTCCTCGCTCATGGCCTGGCCCATGCCCATCCACACCGAGCCCTGCACCTGGCCTTCGACCGTCAGCCGGTTGAGCGCCTTGCCGCAGTCGTGCGCCACCCAGACCTCGTCGATGGTGACCACGCCGGTCTCCTCGTCGACGCTCACTTCCACGACCTGAGCGGAATAGCTGTAGCCCATGGTGCCGCCGATGGCCGAGCCGCGATATTTCTTGCCGCCGTGCGACTCGGGGATGGTCGAGTAGTTGCCGGTCACCGTGATAGTACCGCTGTCCTTCAGCGCCTCGGTCACCACCTCCTCGAACGTCGCGCCCTTGTCCTGCGCGCCGGCGCGGTAGACCTCACCGAGACATTCAATGTCCTCGGGCCGCGCCTCGAGCTTGCGCGCGGCGGCATTGACCAGCACGGACTTGAGATTGCGCGCGGCTTCAAGCGCGGCATTGCCGACCATGAATGTCACGCGCGAGGAGTAGGAGCCGTTGTCCTTCGGCACGACCTCGCTGTCGCCGGTGACGACGCGCACACGCGACAGATCGAGGCCGAGCACCTCGGCGACGGTCTGCGCCAGGATCGTCGTTGAGCCTTGCCCGATGTCGGCCGCGCCCGAGAGCACCACGATTGAGCCGTCGAAATCGAGCTTGATCTTCACGGTCGCATGCGGCTCGCCGGTCCAGTTCACCGGCTTGGAAGCGCCGGAGATGTAATGCGAGCAGGCCATGCCGAGCCCTTTGCGAACACCCTTGCCGTTGCCGAGCCTGCCCTTGCGTTTGTTCCAGCCGCTTTCGCGCTCGACCCAATCGAGGCACTCGGGCAGGCCGTAGCTGTTGATCATCAGGTCGTTGTCGGTGAACGTCGGCGCTTGCAGCATGTTCGCGCGCCGCACGGCGAAAGGATCAAGGCCGAGTTCGGCCGCCATCTGGTCGAGCAGGCTTTCAAAGGCGAAGCGGATGTCGACCGTGCCATGACCGCGGAAGGCGCCGCATGGCGGCGTGTTGGTGAGCACGCGCCTGCCGACATATTTCACGTTGTGCAGGTCGTAGATCGCGTAAAGCATCGAGCCTGAGTAAAGAATTGTGACGATGCCGTAGCCGGAATGCGCGCCGCCGCGCTGGTCGCACTCGCACTCGACGGCGGTGATGCGGCCGTCCTTGCGCATGCCGATCTTGAGCCTGATGTCGGTTTCCGGCCGGCCGCGATGGGTGATGAAGGTCTCCTCGCGCGTCGTCACCATGCGCACGATGGCATTGGCCTTGCGCGCGAGCAGCGCGGCGATCAGCTCGATGTTGAGCGTTTCGGTCCGGCAGCCGAAGCCACCGCCGACATGCGGCTTGATTACCCGGATGCGCGACATGTCCATGTCGAGGATCTGCGACAGCATCAGGTGGACGTAGTAAGGGACCTGCGTCGAGGCGTGCACGGTCATGCGGTCGCGCACCGCGTCATATTCAGCCAGCGCCGCGTGCATCTCCATCTGGTTCTGGCAGACTTCCGCGCAGTTGTAGTTGCCTTCCCGCACGAGATCGGCATCGGCAAAACCTTGCGCGGTCGAGCCAAGCTCGAACAGCACATCGCGCTCGATGTTGCCCGGCTTTTTTTCGTGCAGGAGCGTGGCGCCGGGCGCGAGCGCATCCGTGGCGGTATAATAGGCCGGCAATTCGCTAACCGTGAACCTGATGCGGCGGATCGCCTCGCGCGCGCTTGCGTCATCCAGCGCGGCAACGGCGGCGACCGGCTCGCCGCGATAGCGGACCTTGTCACGCGCGAGCGGATGCTCGCTGCGCGCGATCGGCAGAACGCCGAAGGTCCTGTCGCAATCAGCGCCGGTGACGATCGCCATCACGCCGGGCACCTTCCAGGCTTCCGACACATCGACATTGACGATCTCGCCGTGCGAATAGGGGCTGCGATAGATTCGGCCGGCGAGCTGGCCGGGCTGCACGATGTCCGCGGTGTATTTGGCGCGGCCCGACACTTTCTCCGGACCGTCGATCATCGGCACGTACGATCCGATATTGTGAGCGGGCATCGGCTTGTTCATGGGAATGCCCCAGCATTCCGTTCGTTCCCGCGTAAGCGGGAATCCAGCGAAACAAAACTGGGTCCCCGCCATCGCGGGGACGAACGGGGCTCGGCCATAATTTCCTTCACGGTGCGACCCCCTGCTTGCCCAATGCCACTGCGTACTTCACCGCCTCGATGATCTTTACGTAACCGGTGCAGCGGCAGATGTTGCTGCCGAGCGCGTCGAGGATTTCCGCGTCGGTCGGATCGGGATTTTTCCGCAGCAGGCCGGCCGAGGCCATGATGAAGCCCGGCGTGCAATAGCCGCATTGCGAGCCCAGCTTCTCGTGGAAGCCGCGCTGCACGGCGGACAGCTGTCCGTCCTGGCCGAGCGATTCGATGGTGTCGACGCGCTTGCCGTGCACGGTTGCAGCCAGCGTCAGACAGGAGAGGGTCGGCTTGTCGTCGATCAGCACCGTGCAGGCGCCACACTCACCGCCATCGCAGCCGGTCTTGGTGCCGGTCAGTCCGACCTTCTCGCGCAGGTAGTCGAGCAACAAAATGTTGTCGGCGACCGCATCGGCGCGGTCGCGGCCATTGAGTCTGCATTCGAGCAGACGGGCCACGCGTTTCGTCCCCTCAAGCACGCCGCTTTGCGCGCTTAATTGTTGTCGTTGCAGCAATATTAGCCCCGGGGCGGGCCGGCCCGAAGGGCTTCTCAAAGCCAATTCCCGGGAATGACTGGAACGGTTACGCCGGACCGAATCTGGCGATCACATCGCCGGGGATGGCGGTCCCGCCGATCTTTTCCGGATTATCCTTGCTGCGCGACGCCCAGACCCGGGTTTCGCTGCCCTCGACTGCCAGTTCGCCGTTAACCGAGAGGCGATGCTCGACGTCGAAGCTCGAGCGGCGGAATTCGCTGACGCGCGAGGTCATGTCTACAACGTCGCCGAACTTGATCGGCCGAAGGAAATTGGCGCCGGCGTCCACCAGCGGAATTCCGATAATGCCAAACGCGTTCGCCAGCTCATGCGGCTTGACCCCGAGCGCCGCCTCGAACATCTGCCAGGTGCTCGCGTCGAAGATCTCAAAGAAACGGCTGTTGAACACGATCCCGGCCGGATCGCATTGGCCCCACTCGATGGTCAGTTTCCGGCGATAGATGAAAGACGCCACGCGTTGCCTCCGCCTGCGCTGCTTATAAAGATGGGCGGGGTCGGCGTAAACGGCGAAGCAAGCATTCAACGGCAGTGCAGTACGCGGATTGCATTTCACCGTTCGTCCCCGCGAAAACGGGGACCAGGATTAAAGCGGAGATCAGTCTGGATTCCGCTTGCGCGGGAATGAACGGAGAATGTGGTAGGCGATTTCACCGTTCGTCCCCGCGAAAGCGGGGACCCAGGATTAAAGCGGAGATACAGTCTGGATTCCCGCTTGCGCGGGAATGAACGGAGAATGTGGTAGGGCGATTTCACCATTCGTCCCCGCGAAAGCGGGGACCCAGCGTTTCATGAATGCGCTCAAGTACCGCCTGGATCCCCGCTTGCGCGGGGATGAACGGAGTTTGGCGGAATGCTCGATCCTTTTATCAGCGCCGTCCTTTCCGCTTCACCTTCCGCTTCTTCTTTCGCGGATCGGGCCACTCCAACACCTGCTGCGACAATAATTCGACACGCGAGGAGCGGCGGCGCTTGCGCAGCGCATGCCGCGGCGCGACCGGAAGATGCAGCGAGGTATCAAGATCGACCAGCAGCCAGTCGAGATCTTCCGGCGCGATCACCCAGCTGCGCGGCGCGTAGCGCGCAAGCGAGAACGGCTTCGAAAAAGACAGCATCGATTTCTTGCCGCCGGGCAGGCAATACTCGTGCGCATAGGTCATCGCCAGTTCGCGCACGCTCAAATAAATCGGATCGCGCCAGCGCAGGATGGCGTGGTTCGTCTTGCTGATCGCGCCCCACAGTCCGCGCTCCTGGAACAGGGTAATAA
>JBKPLN010000075.1:0-4505 GCA_046731635.1 Pseudomonadota bacterium
AGCCGGAACCTCTTCGCCTTCTCGATCCTTTATCTGTTCCTTTTGTTCGCAGTCTTGCTGGTCGAGCGTGGATGGGGCGGGCTGATTGCCCGATTGGCGGCGTGACTCTCGGTATCGCCATGAATGAACGACGTGACGACGACGGAATCGTACTAACGGAAGCGCAGAAACGCGCGCGCCGGTCGCGGTCGATCGCGATCGCGCTTGCGCTCGCGGCATTGGTTATCTTGTTCTATGTGATGACGCTGGTGAAAGGGCCGGGCGTCCTGATGCGCCCAATCTGACCATGAGCTGCGCCGACCGATGACCAAACGCTCTCGCCATGCCGAACAAAAGCCGCTGCGCCGCGATCTGCTCGTGGCTGCTTGCTGCGGCGCGTTGGTTGTCGGCATGGTTGGCGCTGCCTATGCAGCCGTCCCGTTTTACGACTGGTTCTGCAAGACCACCGGCTTCGGCGGCACCACCCAGGTTGCGGAAAAAGCTCCTGATCACGTGCTAGGGCGGACCCTCACCATCCGATTTGATTCGAACGTGGCGCCGGGACTGCCGTGGCGATTTCAGCCGGCGCAGAACGAGATTCAGGTCCATATCGGCGAAGTCGCGACCGTGCATTACAAGGTCATAAACGAAGCTGCGCGCGACGTGTCCGGGCAGGCCTCATACAATGTCTCGCCACCGACGGTGGGGGGCTATTTCAACAAGATAAACTGCTTCTGCTTTACGGAGCAGCGCCTGAAGGCAGGCGAGACGCGGGAGATGGCTGTCGTTTTCTACATCGATCCGTCGATCGTGAACGACCGCGATCAGAACGATCTCAGCACTATTACGCTATCCTACACTTTCTACCGGCAGCGCGTTCCCGACCGGCCGGTGGCAGAGAGCGCGAATTTTGATAAATCCGGACACATTTAGAGCAGATCAAAACCGTAACCAAGACGGCGCGCAAACGTAGAGCTCAATCGCGCCAAGGTGGAGAAGACGAAGATGGCGAATGCGCATGCCAAACCGCTTCACGATTACCATCTGGCCAATCCCAGTCCGTGGCCGGCGGTCGGAGCGACCTCGGCCTTTGTCGCGGCAGTCGGCTTGATTTCGTGGATGCACCAGATGGTTACCTTTGCGCCTCTGGTGTTCGGCGCCGGAGTGATCGGCATCGCTTACACGATGGTGGGCTGGTGGCGCGATGTCATATATGAAGCCGAAGTGGAAGGCGATCACACCCGCGTAGTGCAGATCTCATACCGCTACGGGATGATCCTTTTCATCGCTTCGGAAGTGATGTTTTTCGTCGCCTGGTTCTGGGCCTATTTCAACACTGCATTGTTCCCGGGGGACCCGCAGGATGTCGGTCGCCTTGCCGTTACTGGAGGCGTGTGGCCGCCGAAGGGCATCGAGACTTTTGACCCCTGGCACTTCCCGCTGTTGAACACGCTCATCCTGCTGACGTCGGGCACGACGGTGACCTGGGCGCATCACGCACTATTGGAAAACGATCGCAAGGGCCTGATCTGGGGCCTGACGCTCACCATCGCCTTGGGGCTGACTTTCACCTGCGTGCAGGCGTGGGAATATGCGCATGCGGGGTTCCACTTTTCCGGCAATATCTATGGCGCCACGTTTTTCATGGCGACGGGATTCCACGGTGCCCACGTCATCATCGGCTCGATCTTTTTGATCGTCTGCCTGTGCCGCGCCATCGTCGGACAGTTCAAGCCGACGCAGCATCTCGGATTCGAATTCGCGGCTTGGTACTGGCACTTCGTCGACGTCGTCTGGCTGTTTCTGTTCGCCTGCATCTATGTCTGGGGCGGCGGTCACCAGGCCGGCTGACGCTTTTGAATATTTGGGTTTCCCGGACGCTGTGCACCGCGGTGCACCACAGTCCGGGGATCGCCATATACTCATCGTCTGGAACGGTTCCCGTGTGCAGCGCATCATGCCGCTGCGCTTTGTGCTTCACTGCGCCCGGAAAACAGGAACATGATCACTACACTCTCAGGGGCGATTCACGCTGGCCTCCGCTGCCGCTGTCCGCGCTGCGGCAAGGGCAAGCTGTTTGCGGGCTTCCTGACGTTGCGGCCGCGCTGCGAGGTCTGCGGGCTCGATTATGGCTTTGCCGATTCCGGCGACGGCCCGGCCGTGTTCATCATGTTTCTCGCCGGCGCGATCGTGGTCGGCGCTGCGCTCGTGACCGAAATCCTGTTCCAGCCGCCCTATTGGGTCCACACGGCGCTTTGGCTGCCCCTGATCCTCATTGTCACGCTGGGGCCGTTGCGGCCGATGAAAGGTTTGATGATTGCGCTGCAGCACTATCACAAGGCCGAAGAGAGGCGCTTCGGCGGCGGCGCGCCCTGAGCACGCCCGGCAAGAGGCGGCGATCGTGCTCGATTTGCTCATCGCTGCCTGCTCGCGTTTTGTATCGGGCTCGGCACGGCACCTCACTGGTTCACGCCGGACGACGGGCCTGTGGCTCTCCGCAGCCACGCTGGCGATCGCCGGGAGGAGCCGGGCGTCGTCGAGGACGCGCCATCGCGGCACAATCGGGAGCCGAGGTAGTCTCAGAAAGCGATGTCGAGCTTTAGGCAGTTCTTATTGAGCCTTCGGCAGCGGGACCGGGTTCTTCGAGAGCGTATCGAGATAGGCGATCACGTCGGCGCGCTGCTTATCGTTCGACAGACCGGCGAAGATCATTGACGTGCCTGGCGCATAGGCGGTCGGCTTGATCAGCCATGCGTTCAGCGCGTTGAAATCCCAGTTGCCGTTCTTTGATTTCAAGGCCGAGGAATAATTGAAGCCCGGGGCGGAGGCGATCTTGCGACCGACCACACCGTAGAGAACCGGGCCGATCTTCGGGCCCTGGCCCTCCTCGAAGTTGTGACAGGCTAGGCATTGCTTGGCGACCTGGGCGCCTCGGTCGGCCGACGCGCTTGCCAACAACGTGTCGATCGGCACCGCCGCAGCGGCGCCGGCCTGCGGCTGCTCCTTCTTGGCGGCGACTTCAGAGCCCGGTTTGGCTACCCTGGTGGTGAAGCTCCTGTCGATCATATGCACCGTTTGCAGGAACAATGCGGTTCCCAGCACCAAGCCGAGAATTTTGTTTATCCGAAATGCAGCCGCATCCATCGCTAATTCGCTCCCAGCGTTAACCGAGGGCCAGGGAAAACCGGGATTCCCCGGATGAATCCCGTCGGCTCCGTGGTTCCTCGATCTGCTCCGGTCACGACACCGTATTGGCGGTGCCGGCGCCGCGCAGCCAAGACATGCGTATCAAATGCATGTTCATCGTGCAACGGTACGTTTGTCGCGCAAAGATTCGACTGATGCCGGCAGATGCCGGCGGGGTTTTGCACCGCGAATGTGGTCTCTGACACGCATCGTCGGGTGGGGGTCAGCGCTTCGGAAGGTCGGGGCGGCTCCCGGCTGATCAGATCGTCGAGGACGCTGCGACCAAGCGTCATTGCTCTCCCGGCCCATGCCTTGATTGGTTTTTAAAAATGAAAGTCAAAAACTGTTTGGGAATCAGCTAATTACAAATTGAGGATTGAGTTCATGCGACGAGAACGGCAGGGCCCCCGCGTGCGGCTTCGAAAGCGGCCCCAGAAAAAGAGCTAGGCGCAGGAGACTAGGCATCGCGACGCTACGCGCCTCGATCGCGAATTGCGAAACAAACCCAATTTGGTCGGGAGTGGCCGGCCAGCGGGTGGTTTGATTTATCTGAGTTCGGCAGGTCGACGAGAATCGCGGTGGCTCCGGGGTTTCTCCAGAGCATCCAACAATAGCGACGACAACACTCGCTGCGGCTTGATCAAATCAAACAAAGTATGGGCATCTAGGACCGCCAGAAACGCCTCGGTTGCATCACGCAGAGCGCCACGGAGCACGCAGACGCGCTCGATCGGGCAATAGCCCTTGCGTGCAAGGCAGCCAATGACACCGAGCTGATTCTCGGTGTCGCGCACCACTTCTCCGATATTGATGTCCCGCGGTTCGCGCTTCAGACGAATGCCGCCGTTGCGACCGCGCACTGTGTCGAGATAACCCTTTTGACTGAGATCGTTGACGACCTTCATCAAGTGCGCCTTCGAGATACCGAAACTCTGCGCAATGTCGTTGATCGTCGTCAGGTTGCCGTCGTTGAGCCCGACTTGAATGAGGACGCGCAGCGAGAAATCGGTATGAAGGGTTAAATGCATTGTTGTCTCCGCGGCCGCTCTCGGCCCTTCCCAATGTAACAGGTGTATCAAACACAAGGCCCGGAAGCCGTTCGTCATATGTGTTGACACGTTGAAAAGGCTGCGACGAGCACTTTCGTAAATCTGTTTGTCATAAAAGCACTCCTACGCCTGAATTTTAACGCGGGTCATAAATTTCCCATAAATGTTTAAGCCTTGCCTAATTTCAATGGGCAGGGCAAAGCGGGGAGCCGCACAATGATCTCCCTGGTCAAGCAAACCCCCTTCATGCCTTATGGACTCCCGCGGCCCTCGTTGCGCTCGATACCGGGA
>JBKPLN010000076.1:0-2715 GCA_046731635.1 Pseudomonadota bacterium
AACTCGGACTGATCCAGATCTGCGGCAAGAACGCCGTCAATCTCCAAGCAGTCCTCGAGGCCTGCAAGGCAATTCCCAATCATCCCGGTGTGCTACGCTTCCAGGACTTCGTGATCAATACCGACGTGATTGTTCTCTCGACGCCTGAGATCGCGGGCCTGCCTTATGTGATCTCGGGCCTGGTGGCTGCGGGCGGTCTCGCGGCGGCGCTTTCCACCGCCGACGGGCTTCTGCTTGCGATCGCCAACGCGCTTTCCCACGATGTCTACTACAAGATGCTCGATCCCAATGCACCGACCATGCGTCGGCTCACTGTGGCCCGGGTGCTGTTGTTCTTCGTGGCCTGCGCATCGGCAGCACTTGCTGCGACCAAGCCGGCGGACATCCTGGCCATGGTGGGTTGGGCGTTCTCGCTGGCAATGGCGGGCAATTTCCCGGCGATCGTGCTCGGCATCTGGTGGAAGAGAGCGACCACAACCGGCGCGATTTGCGGGATCATCGCTGGCTGGACAATCTGCCTGTTCTATCTCGTTACCAGCCGGTACTTCCCGCAGGCGGGTGTGACCTACTTCGGCATGAGCTCGCTACTGAATCCGGAGACGGGAAAAGCCTTGGTCAACGTTGCTCAGGTCCTGGCCGATCCAAAGTGGATCGCCGACGTACCGGCAAGTGCGGCGAATCCGCTGGCCAACAAGGTTGGCTGGTTCGACCTCAACAACATCAACTGCGGATTACTGGGAATGCCGCTTGGCTTCCTGGTGATCTATGTTGTCAGCCTTTTGGGCAAGGAGCCGTCGAGGGAAATGCAGGCTTACATCGACGAGATCCGCAAACCGCGCGGCAGAACCATACTCGAAGAAAAGACCTGAGCGGCACATCGGGCCGAACGGAAGCGGGGCCCTCGTGGCCCCGCTTTTCGCTTGCTGGGCAATATGACAGCAGCCATTGTGCAAATATGTAGAGGATCATCGCTAGGGTGGCCGCAGGTTCACTTCTCACCTTTTGGTATTTCCATCTGCCGAATTTCATTCTGGCGGCGTTGATGTACACGCTGTTTGGCCGCGTCTTGCTCGCTCTGATCGTGCAGCCTGATTCCTCAAACTACATCTGGCGCTTCTTTTGCCGCGTTACCGACCCAGTCGTTGCCGCGGTGACCTACGTCACGCCCAAGGGGAGCGCGCCAGTGGTCATTTGGCTGTTCGGCGTAGTCTGGCTGTTCTGGCTACGCGTGCTGTTGCTCAACGCTTTCCTGATTTCGGGCGTGGTCCCGAAACTGAATTGAACCATGGAACGCAATTTCTATTACATCGGCATCGCGTTCTTCGGGATGATCAACGGCCTGTTCAATCAGGATGCGCTGATCTTCACACTGATTCATATGCAAATCCTGGCGCCCTTCCTGTTGTTTGGCAACGTGTCGCTGACCTTGATGTTTTCATCGCTGATGGTGTCCACTGCCACCATCATTCTTGGCGGCATCCCCGCGGCAATTTACGAACACCTAGTCGGCGCCAAGGACGACTCGACCGAGGTTTCGTTGTGGGTTTGGCTGGCCGGGACGGGGATTCTAACGCTTCCGGCCATGGGTAATTTCCTGAAGACGGGCCTCTGATGGCCTAGCCGATCCGCACGCAATTGTGAGCACGACGCGCGGGTTTTCCGCTAACGTACTATCGCTTTGGCGGTGTTCTAATGCCGTAGCTGCAAGGACTACCCGATATGGAAGACATGCGCCGCATCGCGTACGAAATCGTCTTGCGCGCGTGCGGCTTTGGCTCTCTTGCGATCTTTTGCATCATGGTTGGCCTGTCATTCGAGCCGCGGGCCGCATTTCAGACTGGTGGTTTCCTCACCTTATTGATGACCGGCATCCTTATTTTGAAGGCTTATTGGGCACCCAGGAAGGATTATCGCCACACCGAGATGTGGCTCTATCTCCCGGAGGACCGCCGTCCACCGAAAGGATATGCCCAATTCACGATCTCGACGATCTTGCAAGAAACGTATGTCTCGTTTGCCCGCTGGACAGCGATCGTTTCGATCGTGATGTGGTGCATAGCCCTGTTTTTTTCTTTGATTGGGCTCTGAGGGCGACTGAGACTGGAAAAGCAGTCTGAAAAACTCGGATTCACAGCCAGCGTGACCTTAGGTATTTCAGCCATTTACTAGAGCCTTCTACTACTTTAGTATTACGTCATGGTTCGCGGGGAACGAGCCATGAGCGAATTCAACGAAAAAGCCTTCTACCTGCTCGTTTGGCGCGCCGTTCTGGCGGCGCTCGTCGGTGCGGTTCTGATCGTCACACGGACCGCGGAACTGGAGGCAGCTCTTCTCGTTGGCGCCAATGTTGCATTGCTGTTTTCGATTGGGCTAATCGCCTGGACGTCCCAACTGGACGAAGAGCAAATCGTCCGTACCGAGGCGTGGCGGACGTTAACTCCCGAGGAGCGGCCTGCAGGAAAGAGCGGCCGTTTTTGCGCGCTGAACTGTCTTGAAGAGATTGCGTTCCGGTTCGCCAAGGCTTCTGCCGCTATTGCGGCTGCATTGGCTGGGGCCGTCCTCACAATCTCCGCGGACCGATAGGAATGGTCGACCGTTCGGTCACACCTTTGGCGATGGCAAAGGTGTTCGCGAGGAGCAGAGGCTCACGTCCGTGAGATAAAATTCGACCGTTCGGTCACACCTTTGGCGATGTCAAAGGTGTTCGCGAGGGGC
>JBKPLN010000077.1:0-7480 GCA_046731635.1 Pseudomonadota bacterium
CCCATACAAGTGCCTCGGCTTTTGAGCGGAAGTTGCGTGAGATTGCTTGTCGACCCTTCCGCCGCACCTGCACTTGCCATCGCTTCCCTCGCCGCCGCAATGTCGCCAAGGCGCACCTCGCTGTGCCAAAAGTGTGCCAACAAGGCTTCTTGGGTGTTCTTGCGGAGGCTCGGGGATTTCACTAAACGCTTGAACCGTTTAGTGAAGCGAGTGGTCGGAGTGGCAGGATTTGAACCTGCGACCCCCACGTCCCGAACGTGGTGCGCTACCAGACTGCGCTACACTCCGACTGAAGGCCGGTCTTATAACCCCGGCGTCCTTAAACGCAAGCTTGAGAGAGGCGATGACCGCCGAGCCCGGAACACGGATTTTGAAGGCTGATCAGGACGCTATCGAGGCGGCCTCGCGTTGCCTCTCCGCCGGTGGCCTGGTCGCCTTTCCGACCGAGACCGTCTATGGGCTCGGCGCCGATGCCCGCAATGGCGCAGCGGTCGCGCGGCTTTACGCGGCCAAGGGACGTCCCTCCTTCAATCCATTGATCGCGCATGTCGCCGATATCGGCTATGCGCGTCGCATCGGCATTTTCACCCCCGCCGCGGAAAAGCTGGCGGCCGCATTCTGGCCCGGGCCGCTGACGCTGGTCCTGGCGAAGCAGCCGGATTGCGACATCGCCGATCTCGCCCTCGCCGGCCTCGACACCGTCGGATTGCGAGTGCCCGCGCATCCGGTCGCACGCGAACTTCTGAAAGCGTTCAAAGGCGCAGTGGTCGCGCCGTCGGCAAATCGCTCGGGCCATGTGTCACCGACCAGCGCTACGCACGTTCTCGCCGACCTGCGCGGGCGCATCGATCTGATCATCGACGCCGGTCCCTGCGCAGTGGGTGTTGAATCGACAATCGTGTCGTGCACGGAGCAGCCCACTTTGCTGCGGCCGGGCGGCATTCCGCGCAATGCGATCGAGCACACTCTCGGAAGCACGACCGCGTCCGCCATCGACGATGCGCCGGTCGCACCGGGAATGCTGACGTCGCACTATGCGCCGAGGGCGGCCCTGCGTCTTGATGCCGACACCGCCCAGGCCGGGGAAGCGCTGCTTGCCTTCGGGCATGCCCCCGCTTTTTCGGGTATCGCGCTGAACCTGTCGCCGCGCGGTGACCTGATCGAGGCAGCGGCCAATCTTTTCTCGCACCTGCGCGCGCTCGACGCTTCCGGTGCGCGGCGCATCGCGGTAATGAAGGTACCGCACGAGGGCCTTGGCGAGGCGATCAACGATCGCCTCAAGCGCGCCGCGGCCCCGAGACGGTCATGAGATGAACGAACAGCTTCGCCGCGCGCCGTCGCCAGAGCTGCTGCCGCGCTTCGCGGCCATCGTGGGCGAAAAATACGCCATCACCGATCCGGCGAGTCTCGAGCCTTTCCTGATCGAAGGTCGCGGCCTCTATCACGGCCACACATCGATGCTGCTGCGGCCCGGTTCGGTTGCCCAGGTCCAGTCGATCCTCAAACTTGCAAACGAGACCCGGACGCCGCTGGTTCCGCAGGGTGGCAATACGGGCCTGGTCGGCGGACAAATCCCGTTCGATGGCGAATTGATCCTCTCGCTTACGCGGCTCGACAAGATCCGCGAAGTCGACCCGGCATCGAACACCATGACCTGCGAGGCCGGCGTCGTCCTGGCAAACGCGCAAAAGGCGGCGGCGGCCGCTGACCGGCTGTTTCCACTTTCTCTTGGCGCCGAGGGCAGCTGCACCATCGGCGGAAATCTTTCCACCAATGCGGGCGGAACGAGCGCCGTGGCCTACGGCATTGCACGCGATCTCGTGCTCGGCCTCGAAGTAGTTCTTGCCGATGGTCGGGTCATGAGCCTGCTGTCGAAGCTCAAGAAGAACAATACCGGCTACGACCTGCGCCATATTTTCATTGGCGCCGAAGGCACGCTCGGCATCATCACCGCCGCCGTGGTCAAACTGTTCCCGCGTCCCCGCGCGGTGGAAACGGCTTTTGTCGCTGTTCCTTCTCCCGCCGCCGCGGTGAAGTTGCTCAACCTGGCGCAGACCCGCGTCGGCGGCACCGTGACAAGTTTCGAATTGATCGTCCGCGACGTGATCGAATTTGCGCTCAAGCATGCCCACGGCGCGCGCGATCCGCTTGCCGGCAAGCATCCCTGGTACGTGCTGATGGAAGCGTCATCGCAACATGGCGAGGGCCTGCGCGAAAGCGTGGAGCAATGGCTTGCGGAAGGCAGCGCGCAGGGGCTCGTCGAGGACGCAACAATTGCCGCGAGCCTCGACCAGGCCAAGGCCTTCTGGCATTTGCGGCACATCCTGCCGGAGGCTCAAAAGCCCGAAGGTGGATCGATCAAGGCTGACGTATCCGTCCCGGTGGCATCGGTGCCGCAATTCCTCGAAGAAGCGAGCGCCGCGGCGAAGGCCATCATACCGGGCTGCCGTCCCGTCCCTTTCGGTCATCTCGGCGACGGTAACGTCCACTTCAATGTAAGCCAACCGGTTGGGGGCGACACCGCACAATTCCTTGGCCGTTGGGCCGAAGTGAACGATGCCGTCAACAAGATCGTGCTCAGGTACAACGGCTCCATCTCGGCAGAACACGGCATCGGCAAGCTCAAGCGGGAATCGTTGACCAAGGTGAAGGATCCGGTCGCCCTCGAGCTGATGCGCGGCTTGAAGCGCATGCTCGACCCAAACGGGATTCTCAATCCGGGTAAAGTGCTGTAGATTGTGATGCTTTCAAATTGAAACGTCATGCCCGCGCTTGTCGCGGGCATCCACGTCTTAAAGATCGTACACGTTCAAAGACGTAGATGGCCGGAACAAGTCCGGCCATGACGACGGAGAGTGTCAACCCCATGTTGGGATGCAGCTTGCAGAATAATCGACCGCACCGGCCTTTTTGCATCTCGATATTTGATGCAGCAGCACGGGCGGAGGTTTCCGCTGTCAGCTCGCGCAAATTCGGCGGACGACAGTTTCCGTCATTCGCTCGCAGCGCCGTCCCCCGAACGGAAAAGTCTTTGTGAGCGCCGGACCCAGCTGCCTGTCGAGCGCGGCGCGCAATAATGCGCGGGCGCGGTGCAGCCGTGTTTTCACTGTCTCAGCTCGCAGACCGAAAAGATCTGCCGTTTCCTCGACGCTCATTCCTTCCACGAGGCGTGCAACGAAAACCGCGCGGAAGGAATCCGGAAGCTCATCGATTGCACGTTCCAGAACCGCTCGCACTTCCCCTTGCGCCATTGTTTTCTCCGGATCGTTGCTGACGACCGAGAGCGGAAAATTGATGATCTCGGCCTCATTGCGATTGGCCCCATAAGTCTCCCAGTCGACCGTCGGTCGCCGGCGCCGCAAACGCCCGAGCGCTTCGTTCATGGCAATGCGGGTTATCCATGTGCCGAAAGCTGCGTCACCGCGGAAGGTTTCAAGACCTGTAAACGCGCGGACGTAGGTTTCCTGCACTACGTCTTCGGCTTCGGTATCATTGCGCACGATGCTCCGAGCAATGCGAAACAGCCGTCGGTTGTAGCGGCTCGTGATGGCTCGCACCGCGGCTTCGTCCCGCTCGCGCGCTAGCCGCACCAGATCCTCGTCGTCCAGCTTTTCAACAGCCGCGCGCTGTGCCTGCGTTACCATCATCTCGGGCATCCTTCGCCTGATTGATGCTTCCGCGGCGAAAAGGTTCCCGCCCAGTCGGTCAAAACAATACGCCCTGCCCGTCGTTCTTCCTGGCGCGTCCAGAGCGGCGGCCTGCGGCGGCAGTCCGTTTCGGAACCGGTTCGGGTTCGATTCCGGAATTCGGCTCGACCAACTGCGGATTATCATTTGCCGTCCGATTGACCGCGCTCGACACTTCAAACGCCTCGAGCAGATCGTCCGGCGCGGGCGCGATTAACGTCCCGGCCGTTTCGGCATCGACGGCGGTGCAATTGAGCCAGAGCTCGAAAGCATCCGGCGGAACGATCACCGGCATGCGGTCATGAATGTCGGCAAGAGTGCGATTGGCGCGCGTCGTGACGATGGCCGCTGTTTCGAGCTCCTCGCCGTTCGGTCCGATCCAGGTCTCCCACAGGCCGGCAAAGGCCAGTGGCTGGCCCGACTTTGCACGCACGTAATAAGGCTGCCTGCGCGTGCCACCTGCTTTCCAGTCGTAGAAGCCATCGGCCGGTACGAGGCAGCGCCGGTACTTCATCGCGGCCTTGAAAGCCGGCTTGTCCATGACCGACTCGCCACGCGCGTTGATCAGCAAGGAAAAGTTTTTCGGATCCTCCACCCATAATGGCAGCAGTCCCCACCGCACCAGCGCGAACTGACGCTTGCCGTTCACCAGGCGAACAATGGCGATCGGCTGAGTTGGCGCGACGTTGTAGCGCGGCGGAAAATCGGGCTGTTCGGCATAACCGAACAGGGTCCGGATCGCTTCCGGTGCCGACGTAACCGCATAACGACCGCACATCGATCAAACCTCAGACTGCCGCGTTTAAGCGCAATTTAACCCCCGATCATGAACACTGAAGGCCAAGCGGCTTCGGGGTGGGTCTCTCATGAAATATCAGGATGGAACGGCCCCCCTGCAAGCGTCGGACTGGGCGCAAGACGCCGAAAAATAGGCGCTCGCCGACGCGCACATCAACCCGGATACGGGTCTGGCGACCGACTATCTCAATCGCTTCAGTGAAGCCGTCATGCTGCTCGACATGCTGTCGAGCGCTCCCGAATTCCGCCCCGATTTTCTGGCCTGGGAGCCGATGAGCTATCGGGAGCATTTTAGGCTTTCGCATTTCAAGACACGGGATGTTGCCATCGCCGCCTATGACCGCGCCGATCCGGACATACGAAACAGCCTCGACACGCTGGCCGTCACCATGACGATCGTGCTAGAGGCAACGCGGGCGGCGATGGAGGAGGCCGATCGCCGTCCGGAGACGATCGCGGCGCTGGCTGGAAACGCCATCGGTTGGTTGAAGCCGCTTATCGCGCGCGCCGGAGCCCTCATCAACGGCGAGTCCAATGAAAAGAATACGCTCACCCCGCAGGAACTCGTCGACAGGCTGATGAAACGATAGAACGCGTGGCCGACGAGCGAGCTTATCCGCACCGCCCCTTTCTTGCCGTCAGCGCGGCCATCATCCGCGACGGCAAAGTGTTTCTGGTGCGGCGCGCGCGCAAGCCGGCGCTGCACCTTTACACCCTGCCGGGCGGCGCAGTCGAAGCGGGAGAGACATTGATCGATGCCGTGGTCCGCGAGGCGCGCGAGGAAACCGCGCTCGCGATCGAGCCGGTGGCGCTCGCAGGTTACCGCGAAGTGATTGTGCGCGATCCGCAGGGGCGGGTCGAACGGCATTTCGTCATTCTATCTTTCGCCGCGCGCTGGATTGCAGGAGAGCCTGTCCTCAGCGAGGAGCTCGACGATGCCCGTTGGGTCGACTTCTCCGAGATCGGCACCTATCGGACAACCGAAGGCCTCGCCGAGATTGTCGAGGAGGCAGCCCGGATGCTTTCACGCGGATGAACTCCTGCCTTGCGATTGCCTTCAAGCGGGCGCATATCATCCGCTTGGGGATCTGGGCACAACTGTGAAAAGACCTCTCATCGCCTCTTTGATTCTGCTCTGTCTCGCGCTGCCCGCGCACGCGCAGAGCGATACGCCGGCGCCCTTTGACGGCGATCTTGCGCGTCTCGGCGAGATACTCGGCGCGCTTCACTATCTCCGTGCCATCTGTGGCGCCAACGAAGGACAGAAGTGGCGCAACGAGATGCAGGCGCTGATCGACGCTGAAGCCCCCGGTGGCGAGCGACGTCGCAAGATCGTCGCAAGCTTCAATCGCGGCTATCGCGGATTCCAGCAGACCTACCGCAACTGCACGCCCTCTGCCGACCTAGCAATCCGCCGCTATCTCGATGAAGGCGCCAAGATCGCCCGCGACATAACTGCGCGATACGCCAATTAGGCGGCGCAATTAACCTTTTCTAAATTGGCCGATTTTGAAAAGCCCCTGAAACACTTGGGTTTCTGCGGATATCAATAATCCTGGGCTAAGGATTGGCTAAGGCCAGTCGCACTATTGACCGGGTATCGCCACTTATGAAATCGGCACTGCCGACGCCCAAAGTGCTTCGTAGGCAGCAATTTTTTCGGAGCCCACGTCCCCCGGCATTTTCGCCAGCGTTGTGTGCGATTTTTTGGCTAGACTGTTGAATGACTGTCCCAGCATCCAGGCGATTTCTTATCAACGAAAATCGCGCGATCATGGAGAGCATGTTCGGGAGCCAATCGCACCTGAAGTGGGCGGTCGCCGCCAAACTGCGAGCGCCAATGGTCCATCGCCGGTTTGAGCAAATCCTTTCGACCGTTCTTAGCTAGAAGCCTTATTGAGACTTTTTCAGGTGCCAAAATCGCATAATCGGTCAGCGCCACGCTGTCTGCATATTTGTCTAACAGAAACACGTCCTGCTTTGCCTCACTCATCGCCTTGCCCACTGCAGCGAAAGCGTCAAATGTATGCCCCGCAGCGATGAATGCCCCCTTGGCTGACAATGGAGCCAAAAACTCCGCCTTTCCAAGCGTCTGATAAATAGCCGCGATTATCTGGGCTGCACTCTCCTCTTGCAAAATGCCATGCAGACTTCTGACAGCTACTTGGAACGCGGCAATCTTTCCACCATCGCCCATCGCTTCCACCAACGCCCCAACTCGACCAAGCCAAACGTGCGTCGCAGGTTTAACTGGCACTTCTAGTAGATCTGGCAATTCAGCGACCAGACTGCCAAGTTGCCGATAAATTGCTTCTGGAGTGATCTGATTGATTGACATTGTTTAGATCGACGGATGCCGCGCCAACGCAATTATGTGCGGGCGGCCATGCCCATTGCAGCGCGGACATTGCACATCTCGAAGCGCTATGCGGACTGAAGCTTCAGGATCACGTGGCTTCACTCGCAAATCCAGATCGACCACAGTGCCGCAACTGTCGCAATTGATAATCAGCCAATGATGTTTTGACGTGAGCGCGGCAGTGATCTTCGGCCAGAACCAAACATAACCTTTGGCGGAGAGTATTGCGTTAAAGTGGCGGACGGTCGCCAGCGCACCTCGTTGCGCCTCCCACTCGCGCCGCATCCGCGTGACATTGTCGCGGATTTCGTCGTTACGTGCGTTGTAGCCCATGGCCCCTATCAGCCGTTCAAAGCTTGTTCATCCCCGAACATGAGTAATCGCGAAGATTATGGCGCACGCCAGAATGATAACAACTAAAGCAAGCATCACGGCGCGCGTGTTGTCCATGGTCATTCCGCTCCCAAGTCGGGACAAGGAAGGCTAGGCCCCCTCACGGACCTTGAAGCTTGGACCTTGGTCCAACGAGTTCTCGACCACGTCCGCTAATGACCCATAGCGGACAAATCAATCGCGCTCGCGAACGCCGCTGCAACAGAAGATATGATGCTCGCGCTCAATCTCGGACGCACGCTGG
>JBKPLN010000078.1:0-2089 GCA_046731635.1 Pseudomonadota bacterium
GATAATCGTCGATATGTTTTCGTCGCTCTCCTGCAGCTTTTGCAGGAGCGCGAGCCCATCCATCCTCGGCATGTTGATGTCGGTGACCACCACGTCGATGCCGCCGTTTGCTTTCAGCGCGGAAAGAGCCTCGACGTCATCGTGCGCGAACAAAAAGTCGACGTTTCCGTCCCGGATTTGCTGACGGAACTTCTGCAAGACGAGAGCCTCCAGATCCGGCTCATCGTCAACGACTAGGATCCGTGCGGTCATGCGGCTTTTGCGACACGCGTATCAATTTCGCTGCGAAGGCTCACAAAATCGATGGGCTTGGTAAAAAGCGCCTCGGCGCCGCTCTCCAATGCCTTGCGCTTGGTCTCCGCATCGCCATAGGCGGTGATCATAATAACCGGCACATCGGGTCGAGCCGCCTTGGCCTTGGGCAAGAGTTCAAGCCCCGTCATCCCCGGCATATTGATGTCGGACAGGATCAGGATGATCGATACGCCCGCAGCGTCAGTAATGCGCTGAAGCGCCGCGTCGCCAGATTGGGCAAACTCCATCGTAAAGCGGCCTGAGCGGAGATCGTGCCGAAATTGCTGCCGAAACAGCATTTCGACGTCAGGTTCGTCATCAACCACAAGTACAAGCAGGTTCATGACAATGCTCCAGATTGGCAAGGGTTGAGCCCCTTGCGCGGAAGGATGATGCAAGACAGAAGACGTCAGCCTACACGATCTCGGTAGCATTGATCTGTATTTGTCTTGTTATTTGCTGCCACGGCGTTGTGAGCTTTTGCCAGATCGATACCGCTGCGATAGTAGGACGAAGTGTCCGCTTTGGGTCAAAAGCAGACATTCGCGACGCAAAAAGTCATGTCTGCTTTACTCCCGAAAGCGGACATCCACGTCGCATTGGTAGCGCGTATTGCGGCACATTGGAGTATCCGGCACCATGATGGCAACGTCACCGGAAAATAAAGATGCGGGCAGTGACATGTCGCGCGTGGGGTCCGATCGATACGCTCAAGGTCGAGGAAATCGCGCCGCCCACGCCAGCCGCTGACGAGGTGCTCATCGACGTGCGTGCCACGTCGGTGAACTACGCCGATGCCATCATGGTCGCCGGGAATTACCAGACGCGCCCGCCTTTTCCCTTCAGCCCCGGAGTTGAGACCGCGGGCGTAGTCGCGCGATGCGGCAACGGCGTGACGCGATTCCAACCTGGCGACCGCGTAATGGCCATCCTCGCTTGGGGCGGGCTCGCCGAGCAGGCAGTGGCAAAGGAACCTGAGACATTCGCGATCCCACCGGGCATGTCCTTCGACGAAGCAGGTGCCTTCCCGATTACGTACATCTCGAGTGACGTGGCGATCCGCTGGCAGGGGCGTCTTGAGGCAGGCGAAACGCTGCTCGTCTTAGGCGCGGCGGGCGGGGTTGGCCTCGCCGCGGTGGAAATCGGCAAGGCAATGGGCGCTCGGGTCATCGCGGGTGCAAGTACCGCTGAGAAGCTTGCAGTGGCGCAGGGGCGAGGGGCCGACGCGATTGTAAATTACACGACCGAAAGCCTCACGGAGCGGGTGATGGCACTAACCGATGGCAAGGGTGCCGACGTCTGCTTCGACCCCGTCGGCGGACAGTTAGCCGATGACGCGCTGTCCTGCCTCGGATGGGGTGGGCGGATGCTCCTTGTCGGCTTCGTGGGTGGGGTCCAGCAGATTCCAGCGAACCGGCTGCTCGTGAAGAACCGCTCCGCGCTCGGCTGCTCATTGGGCTACTTCCGGCGCTACGCGCCCGATAAACTCCAGCAATCGGTGGAGATACTGCTTGCGTGGTACGGACGCGGCGGGCTCAAGCCATACATCGCTCACCGACTTCCCCTTGAGCGCAGCGTCGAAGCGATCCGGCTGCTGACCGAACGCAAGGCCCTTGGCAAGATTGTGGTCGTCCCCGCGGGGAATTAGGAGTGAAGGATTTATTTTCCCGGAAAGCAGAGTCGGACGATGTCCGCGTTGGGTCATTAACGGACAAACCGTGCCGGGCCAAAATCCACTGTTGTCCGCTATTGTCCAAAAGCGGACATTGATCGAAGGTTGTCGCATGTCTGGTCC
>JBKPLN010000079.1:0-2074 GCA_046731635.1 Pseudomonadota bacterium
CCGGGGCCAGAAAAAGAAAGCACCACTTCAATTCTATTCCATGCCTTCTTAGCATGAAGGCGCAAGAGCCATTTTTTTTTGTAAGTGCAGATATTCTGGATTAAATTCGGCCGTCCGCTGCAGACCTTCCCAATCGTGAACGGTGACCCTCCGTTGCGAAAAGGTCGCGAGGTTTTCTAAACGTAAAGCCGCACAGGTGCGGTTGGTGTGAACGAGCGAGAGACCGAGTACGTCGCTTAGATCTGTCTGCGTCACTGGAAGCGGATAGCTCATATCCTTTGTTAAACCGACTATTTGAAAGCGAAGGAATAGCTCACAAAACAAATGGGCCAGGCGTGCTGTTGGCGTTCGGCGTCCGATCGAAATGATCCACTGGCGGAAGATGGCAGCATCGATAAGGGTAGAAGCCCAAAGTAAGCGCGCTAAGTGGTAGTTGTCGCGGAAAATTCTATCTAGTTTATCGTGCGCGATTGTCGCCACTTTGCAATCGCTCATGGCAACGACACTATCCGGCAATGTTCTGAGCACGTAGGTGTGAAGGTCGCAAAAATCGCCGGTTATGTGAAACGCGGTAATCTGTCTCGCACCGCTTTCGAGTACCTTTTGTCTGCTACTGATGCCCTGCAAGATGATGGAGCTAAAATCAACGGGCACCTCAGCCGGGACAATCGTCTCGCCTGCTTCAAAAGACTGGACCCGCGAAACCGAGCCAACGAGCTCATTCTGCTCATCGCCGGAAAGGCGATCGGTCCAAGCCAATCTCTTGAGCACATGCTCCATTGCCTGTAGCCCTAAGTTCCCTCGACATTCAAGAAGGAGTCATCCTCAAAGGTTCCGACATAGTGTTGAAACAAAGCGCGGTCGGAGCGTTTTTGTTTTTGGTGGCGCGAATGCCAAAGTATCTTTTTCGGCTGAACAATGGCTCGCCTGAAGATCATGTCGTCGACCTTCCGCATGATTCAGCGGCTCTCGACGAGGGTTTGAGAACAGCTGCCGGCATGGTCCGTGACATATCGCTCCCGCATATCGGGAGCGAGCCTCACATGCTCGAAGTCACCGAAGACGGCGGGAAACGACTTTTGACCGTCGAAATCCGCGCTTCGCGCAATCGGTAAGTTAAGGCTAAACAGGGTCAAATATTCGCGTCCAAGGTGATGGTTTTCGACAAGCTCGCACAAAGCAATTTTCTTGGGTTCCGAGGCATTCCGTCATCTCGACTTCCTTCGGACGGTTACTTTCGACAGTGGCGCCAGGATTTCGTGCAAAGCGCCGTCGCGATGGCGGCGGCGCTTTTTACCGGTCTCGAAGTACTACTCGGCGGCTTCGGCTTTTTGATTAATCGCGCTTTCTGCAAGACTTGAAAGCTTTTCATCTGTGCTTTCTTCTTCGGCGAGGGTGGCGTCGAGGAGAGACACGGCCTCGTCAAGGCCAAGTTCCTTCGCCCAGGCCTTTAGGGTGCCGTAGCGGGCGATTTCGTAATGCTCGACAGCCTGCGCGGCGCCGATCAGCCCGGCATCGAGAGCTGGCGAATCTTCATATTCGTCGATGATCTCCTCGCCTTCATCGATGATCCCGGTAATGGCGGGACAATTCTTGCCGCGTGGGGTCTCATCGATTAGCTGGAACACCTTTTCCAGCCGGCTCACCTGTTCCTTCGTTTGCATCTCGTGCTCTTCGAAGGCGTTGGCCAATTCCTCTGATTCGGCTGCCTTGGCCATTTTGGGCAGGGCTACGAGGATCTTCTTTTCGGCAAAGTAGATGTCCCTGAGTCCATCGTGAAACAGCTCATCGAGCTTCTTGAGTTTTTTGGGCATGATACGCTCCCTAGGATTGGATTTTCAAACTAACTCGGCGTTCCTAAAAATGTTTCACGCGAGCCACGAGGGGCTACACCTCGGCCCGCACAATCCTGCGCACTTAAGTTTTGATACCGGACAATGCATGCGACAGATATCGGGCACTCGACACAATAAAGAGGCCCAGACATCAAATGACATAGAGCAGCTTATGGTCGGCGAAAGCGGAACCCGGCTGGTTCGCCGAAGTTACCTGTTCCATGCGGGCAACACTCTTC
>JBKPLN010000080.1:0-5468 GCA_046731635.1 Pseudomonadota bacterium
CTGCTCGTGAGCATCAACCATCAACTTTGTCCGCCGGCGCGCCGACCCGCGTGAGCATGGCCGCGGCGGCAGCCTGTTCAGCAGCACGTTTGGAACTGCCGAGCCCTTCCGCGGGCGGGCGGTCCGGCAGAACCACGGCGACGCGGAATTCGGGATCATGGTGTGGCCCTGTCCGCGCCAATTCGCGATAAGCCGGCGTCGGCAGTCCGCGCGCCTGCGCCCATTCCTGCAGCATGGTTTTTGGATCGCGCAGCGGGCGAAGCGGCTTGAGCATTCGCTCTTTCCAGAAGCGCTCGATGAGGCCATCGGCAGCCTCATAGCCGCCATCGAGAAACACCGCGCCGACCAGGGCCTCACAAACATCGGCAAGAATTGTGACACGGCGCCGTCCGCCCGCATGCGATTCCGAGTTGCCCAGCTTCAGCGCCGGTCCGAGATCCATTGCGCGCGCGACTTCGGCGCAGGTCTCCTTGCGCACCAGATCGGCCAGGCGTCGCGAAAGCTCTCCTTCATTGGCCCGCGGGAAGGCGCGATAGAGCATGTCCGAAATGACGAGGCCAAGCACGTGATCGCCGAGGAATTCAAGCCGCTGGTAGCTCGCCGCGCGATTTCCACCCGACAGCGCGGAAATGTGAGTGAGGGCTCGTTCGAGCAAGTCCTTATCGGCAAACTTGTAGCCGATCCTGCTTTCGAGCGTCGTCCTGTCCCTGGCCTTGCGGCTCATTTGACGATCGTGAACAGCCTGCTCCAGCGCACTGATACGGGCCAGCGCCAAAATTGCCAGGCGCGCTCGCCTTCATACACCGAGAAAAAGATGATCTGTGCTTTGCCGACGATGTTCTCGAACGGCACCATGCCTACCTGGCTGAACCGGCTGTCGGTCGAGTTGTCGCGGTTGTCGCCCATCATGAAATAGTGATCGGGCGGCACCGTGTAGACTTGCGTGTTATCGGCGAATCCGTTGTCGACCAGATCGAGCGAGTAATAGCTCACGCCGTTCGGCAATGTCTCCTTCCAGCGCTTGACCGGTGCATCGCGCGTTCCTTCTTCGGTTTCGATGAAATCGGGAGCGCGCTCGCGCTTGACTGGGACGCCGTTGATATTGAGCACGCCGTCGACAACCTGAATCTTGTCGCCAGGCAAGCCAATCACGCGCTTGATGTAGTCTGTTGAGGGTTCCTTGGGGAGCCGGAACACAACGACATCGCCCCGTTGGGGCATCCAGTCGCTCGGGATGCGCCCTGAGAACACCGGCGGCGACAGCGGCAGCGAGTATTTGCTGTAGCCGTAAGTGTACTTCGAGACGAACAGGTAGTCGCCGACGAGTAACGTCGCCTTCATCGAGCCGGATGGAATATTGAACGGCTGGAACAGGAAGGTCCTGATCACGAGGGCGATGATCAGCGCATGAATGATCACGCGCACGGTTTCGGCGATACCGCCCTCTTTTCGCTTTGTTCCGGATGTCACACTCATTAGCCTCTCGTCCCGCCAAACCGCACACACGCCCCGGCGACCTTGTAGCGGCTGAGACTGTGGCAGGCAATGAACAAGGCCGGAAAGTTACAAAATCGGCCGAAATAATGAAATCACTGCAAAATTTCCTGACCGCCTTTTTAGACTAAGGACGAAAAGTTCTTGGCGTTTTGCTCAACGGATGGCCAAGGAAGGCAATTTTTGGGTCCGGAGACGGCGGCGTGCAAACTCTGGCAAATCTGCAAACTCAGATCAAAGAAAGGCCCGCTATCATTGGCTTTTTGAAATGAACGACACTTACAAACGTTTGATCCGATTGGAGGACCTATTTTCAACGCGAAGCTCCCAACGGATTTGCCGGTACCGCGGAAATAATGACGATGGCCTGTGCGGTTGGGCCTTCGTCCGTCAGCGAGACATCGATTCTTGCTTCACAACCAGGTGGTGTGATCGCCTGTAGACGCATGAGCGCGCCACCGGTCAATTTCATCGTGGGCCGGCCGCCGGCGAGATTCACCACACCCATATCGCGCCAGAAAACGCCGCGCCTTAATCCCGTGCCAAGCGCCTTGGCGCAGGCCTCCTTTGCAGCGAAACGTTTGGCGTAGGTTTCGACGACATTTGCGCGGCGTTCGGCCTTGTCCCGTTCGATCGCCGTAAAAATGCGGCCGAGAAAGCGCTCGCCGTGGCGCTCGATGACGTCCGCAATCCTTCGCACGTCGACAATGTCGGAACCAAGTCCAATAATCATCTCTGTGCTTTCTTGCGGCCACGATCCATCGCAGCACGCATGAATTTGACTGTCTCGGCAAGACCCTCGAACACCGCTTCGCCAACCAGAAAGTGGCCGATGTTAAGTTCGACCACCTCCGGCAACGTTGCGATCGTCTCGGCGGTACCATAGTCGAGCCCATGGCCGGCATGCACCTCCAATCCCAGACCCGCACCAAGTTGCGCACCATCGCGAATGAGTTGCCACTCGGCACTTGCCTCGGCGGAACGACCTTCGGCCAACGCATCACACCAGGAGCCGGTGTGAATTTCGACGACAGGAGCGCCGAGTGCGGCAGCGGTCTCTATTTGAACGGGCGCCGCTCCGATAAAGAGCGAAACACGGATCCCGGCATGCTTGAGCTCATGCACGACAGGAGCAAGCTGTTCGCGCTGGCCAGCCGCGTCGAGGCCTCCTTCCGTCGTGCGTTCCGTCCGTTTTTCCGGCACGAGACACACCGCGTGCGGCCTCGTCTTGAGCGCAATAGCGACCATTTCCTTCGTCGCCGCCATCTCCAGATTGAGCGGTTTGTCCAGTTCCGCCTTCAGCCGCGCGATATCGTCGTCGCGAATATGCCGGCGATCTTCGCGCAGATGAGCTGTGATGCCGTCGCAGCCGGCCGCGATTGCGAGCTTGGCTGCACGCACAGGATCGGGATGACGCCCACCGCGGGCATTGCGGATGGTTGCAACGTGATCGACATTGACGCCAAGGCGCAGACGTTTCATGCGCTAGCCGTTCACGCGTTCCGCCTTCGCCACGACCGGTTTTGCGCGCAACTGCGCGAGGATGGCGGTGAGATGCTTGAGGTCGTAGACCTCGAGATCAATCGTGACATCTGTGAAATCGGGCGCGCGCCTCGTCATGCGGATATTGTCGATATTGCCGTCATGCTCGGCGATCACTTGTGCAATTTGCGCCAGTGAGCCCGGCTCGTTCACCGATTGCACGGCGATCCGCGCAGGAAAGCGCCGCGGCGCCTGCTCTTCTTCGTCCCAGCGCACGTCCAGCCACCGTTCGGGATTGTCCTCGAACTCGCTCAGCGCGGGCGACTGGATCGGATAGATGGTGATGCCCTCGCCCGGCGTGAGAATCCCGACGATCCGATCGCCGGGCACCGCGCCGCCATCGGGAGCGAAACTCACCGGCAGATCGCCATTGATGCCGCGGATCGGGATCGCCGGACCTTCCGCATTGTCGGGCAGCTTGAACTTGACCGAGGTCAGTTTCTTCAGGCCGAACCAGCCGCTTTCCGATTTGGGCTTTGCCGCCATCGCGGCAGCGCGTTCCTCCTTGTAATCGGGATACATTGCGCGGGCGACATCGGAGGCCTTCAACTCGCTGCGTCCCACCGCCGCCATGACGTCATCGACCGAAGTGCGCGCGAGGCGGGACAACGCGCCCGTGAGATTTTCGTCCGAATATGCGATTTTCGCGCGCTGGAAGAGGCGCTCGACAATGCGCCGGCCAAGCCCGGCATATTGCCGGCGCACCGCGGCACGGGTGGCGCGCCGGATCGCCGCGCGCGCCTTGCCGGTGACCACGATCGACTCCCAGGCTGCGGGCGGAGCCGCCTGCGCCTTCGAGGTTACGATCTCGACTTCGTCGCCGTTGACGAGCTCGGAGGTGAGCGGCGCGATCTTGCCGTTGATCTTGGAACCGACCGCGGTGTTGCCAATGTCAGTATGCACCGCATAGGCGAAATCGATCGGGGTCGCCTTGCGTGGCAACGCAATGAGCTTGCCCTTGGGCGTGAAACAGAACACCTGGTCGTGAAATAATTCGAGCTTCGTGTGCTCGAGGAATTCTTCCGGGTTCGAGCCCTCCGCCAGCAGCTCGATGGTGCGGCGCAGCCAGGCATAGGCTGTTGATTCGCGAGATAGCAGCTCCGTCGGCGAGCCGACGTGATCCTTGTAAAGCGCATGGGCAGCGATGCCGTATTCGGCGATCTCGTGCATCGCGACGGTGCGGATCTGCAGCTCGACCCGTTGCTTGCTGGGGCCGATCACGGTCGTGTGGATCGAGCGGTAGTCGTTCCCCTTGGGGGTCGAGATGTAGTCCTTGAAGCGTCCCGGCACCATTGGCCACGTACTGTGCACGACGCCGAGCGCCTGGTAGCAGTCGGGCTGGGTCTTCACGATGACGCGAAATCCGAAGATATCGGACAACTGCTCGAAACCGACGGATTTGCGTTCCATCTTCCGCCAGATCGAATAGGCCCGCTTGCGCCGTCCAACGACGCGCGCGTCGATGCCCCGATCGGCCAGTTTTTTGGCGAGTTGTTTTTCGATTTCCGAGATCAGCACCTTGCTGCGCTCGGTGAGCGCGTTGAGCCGCGCCGTCACCACGTCATAGGCTTCGGGATACAGCTCGCGGAATGCGAGATCGTCGAGCTCTTCGCGCATCTCGTGCATGCCCATGCGGCCTGCGAGCGGCGCGTAGATATCGAGCGTCTCTTCAGCGACACGGCGGCGGGCTTCGGGCGGCATGTAGCCAAGCGTGCGCATGTTGTGCAGCCGGTCGGCAAGCTTGATCAAAAGCACCCGCACGTCGTCGGCGATGGCCAGCAGCAGCTTGCGCAGGTTCTCCGCCTGCTTGGCTTCCTTGGTGACGAGGTCGAGCTTCTTCAACTTGGTCAGGCCCTCGACCAGCGTGCCGATGTCACGGCCGAACAGACTGTCGATCTCCGCGCGAGTGGCCTCGGTATCCTCGATTGTGTCGTGCAGTAGCGCCGCGGCAATTGTGGCGTCGTCGAGCTTGAGGTCGGTGAGAATCGCCGCGACCTCTATCGGATGCGAGAAATAGGGATCTCCGGAAGCTCGCCGCTGCTCGCCATGAGCCTTCATGGCATAAACGTACGCGCGATTGAGCAGCGCCTCGTTCGTGTCCGGATTGTAACGCCGCACCCGCTCGATCAGATCGTACTGCCTCATCATCGGCAGCTTTCTCGACATAGGCGGCCTTTCGGCAGCCTGCGTTGGCGCGGCAACGGGGGCAGCGCGCGGCGCCCTGATCGGGGCCTGTTTCTGCATGCGCGGAAGGTCAGAACGCGTACGCGCCATATCTCCTGCCTCGCGGCGGCTCCTGCAAATTACCACCTTAAAATATCATGCCGTTTCATCATGCCGGCAAGGCTTTACCCATTGATAAACAGCCAACGGCCCGGCTTTTGGCCGGGCCGTTCCGCAGAATTAATGCAAAATGAAGATTATTCGGCTTC
>JBKPLN010000081.1:0-1193 GCA_046731635.1 Pseudomonadota bacterium
AGTCCGGCAAAATGCTCCATGCTGCGCTTCTCCTTCTGATGCTTGAGGCCGTACACACGGACCTCGTTTCACCATCAGCCTGAAGCGCAGCACCTAAATTCTTCAGCTATCCACAAAAACGTCGGCCGATTACCCCATCTAAGGGCCAAAAGCGGACATGTTTCGTCAGTGTCTAGTTGGCAATCACATGAACCAGTGGAAAGAGCAACGTAAAATTGGTGCCAACGGCGGTGAACGGTCGCGTCAATTCCGCCCCCAGCTGCTTCGCAAGCGCGTGGATTAAGCGGGAGCCGAGGCGCTTACTCGTCGTCGGGTCGAATCCAGCAGGCAACCCAATCCCTTCATCGCGAACCGACACTAAAACATGATCATCATTGTCCGCTCGAACGAGCCGTACCCAAATCGATCCGCAAGCGGAATCCGGATATGCGTATTTGCCGGCGTTCAAAACCAGTTCATTGATAATGAGAGCCACTAGAATGGCGCGATCCGCCGCAAATTGAATTTCTTCTGGCGCCTCCAGTTGAACTTTGCACGGAGCGACCGCCGTCTCCAGATCGGAGATGACCTCCCGCAAATAGGAGACAAGGCCAATATTCTCGTAGTCCGCGTTGTAAGCGAGGCGCTCATAGGCGCGTCCAACTGCTGAAATACGAGTGGATGCCTCTTGTAGCCGATCGCTCAAGACCGGATCGCCAACGCCACTCGCCTGCAATTGAAGCATGCCAGAGACCACCTGTAGGCTGTTTTTAACGCGGTGATTGACCTCCTTAAGCAGTATTTGATGACGGTCGAGCGCGGCTTGCAGCTTGCGCTGATATTGCTGCTGCTCGATCGCCATGCCCAGGATGTTCGCAGCGCCTTGCAGAAATGCGACGTCATGCTCGCCAAACTCACCTTCGGACCGGCTGTCGACTTCAAGTACGCCAAACGGCGCGCCATCGCCTTGCAAGATAACGTTCATGGCGCGGCGAATGCCATGCTTGATAAGTAATTCGGGAGTTCGGAACCGCTGCTCGTTTTCGAGATGATTGGAAATCACAGGTTTACCCGTGCGCAATGCATAGCCTGCTGGCGATGCCAGATCCGCCCCGACAGTGGCATGACCGACAACTCCCTCTTCCCAGCCGACACCGGCGCGAACAACGAGTCGGTTTTCTGCCGGAAGGAATTCCATAACTTTGCAGTATTCC
>JBKPLN010000082.1:0-1480 GCA_046731635.1 Pseudomonadota bacterium
CACCGGTACGGCGGCGACCAACGAGATCGCAACGATTAAGCTGAAGACATCAGGTGCATTACGCCCGTAAGTACGCAAAACCATGCAGCAGATATAGGCGCATCCGAATTGAATTCGAGACGCGCCCAGTGCGCTCGGCGATGTATGATGCCCCGACCCGCTCGGGGATACGCGGGGAGGGAAAAATGTCCAAATCTTTGTACTGCATTGCTTTCATCATCGTACTGATGCTGGTTTACCGAACGGCTACAGCCAAGGACTACAGGTGGAGCTGCACCTACTCCGACAAAGCCTCGCCGGCTGGGATTGAGACTGACGCCCATTTACACTTGGATGTCGTTTTTGATGACGTTACGCGGAAAGCCATGGTGTTCGGCACGAATGGGTCGGATGTTGATGTTCACATAGGTAGCTTAGCTATTTCGTTTATGGAGAGATTAGAAACCGGCGCCGTCCAAACAACTGTAATTTCGTTTACAGGCGACGGCACTCACAGTCGTCACACTCTGCTTAGCGATAAGGACTTGGTCCCGAGTCAATATTACGGACAGTGTACAAAGGAATAGCGGCTTTCGGACACACATCACGCAGGCGCGTTTAATGGCCTGCCGCGCCAGTAAGTACGCGACACCATGTAGCAGATATAGGCTGCACCAATTTCAGCGACAAGTTCCAGTCACAAGGAACAGGTAACCGGTCTCCGACTTCTGTTTGAAAGGGCACATTGGCGTAAGGTGCTCAATGTCCTCTAGCGACGTAAAAGTTCCAAATAGCCGGATATTCCGCGAACGTGCGGAAGAATATCGGGCTCTGGCTGATTCATTCCGCAGTGAAGAAATGCGAGCGCTTCTCTTAAGCGTCGCGGCTGATTACCACCAAATGGCCGACCATGCGGCAACGTTTGAAGTTGAAGATGCAGACCACGCGGCATGAAGCCGTTACTTCAATTATGCTTCACGCCTGATTTTGGCTGGCGGTGACTCGCGTAAACTGTTCGACGGTCGCGTCCGCGGTCAGCAATCTCAGCGATACGCGAATACTGGCTAGCTAAGCTCTCGTATTGACGTCGGGTCATCACGTCAGACTCGTTCCGAGCCCGAGCGTAAAATTCGGCTGCTTTCGTCCGGTAGTAATCCCTCATGCTCTCCAACAAGCCTCGGGAAACCTTACGCGGTCCCTTTGCAGCGGCCCGGAGAAGGATCGAACTCCGGGCCGCCATTTAGAGCCAATCGGTGCGTTTGCGATGGCCCCAAACTGTTGTTTCGTTCTAACTATGATTTCCATCATAAATTGTGACTACAACTTGGCACCAAAAGAACTTGGCCCAACAATCATTTTGCTTGTGTCGGGGACAGCACAACTTTTCGCAATCTGATAATCAGTGCCGCACCGAATTACCCGATGCGGGCTGCTTAGGTTGACTCTACCTTGGCCTCTAGCGCCCGGCGCAGCTTGATTAGCTCCGTGGCCTCTCTTGCTG
>JBKPLN010000083.1:0-2454 GCA_046731635.1 Pseudomonadota bacterium
TCCCAAGACCGCTTCAGCCGCTTTAACGGCGCGCCGGCGGCTGCGATCGGCATCTATCAGACCCCAGGATCTAATGCGATCGAGGTGGCCCGCCAAGTTCGCGAGGCAATGAGCGCGTTGGAAAAACGCTTCCCGACCGACCTTGCATATACCGTGTTTTTCGACTCCACCGTTTTCGTAACGGCCACGATCAATGAGGTCATTCACACGCTCGGCATTGCAGTCATTCTTGTGGGCGTGGTGGTGTTCTTATTCCTCGGCAGGTGGCGCACGACCCTGATCCCATTGGTTGCAGTGCCGGTGTCGATTATCGGCACCTTCGCGGTCATGCTGGTGATCGGCTACAGCGCGAATACGGTCTCTTTGCTTGCCCTCGTGCTTGCCATCGGCATCGTGGTTGATGATGCCATCGTGGTCGTCGAGAACGTCGAGCGGGTAATGGAGGAGAATCCCGAGCTGTCTGTTGACGCAGCGTGCAAGAAGGCAATGGCGGAAATTACCGGCCCAATCCTGGCCATCACATTCGTCTTGCTGTCGGTGTTCGTCCCGGTCGCCTTCATCCCCGGCATCAGCGGGCAGCTGTTCCGTCAGTTCGCTGTGGCCGTATCGGTATCCATGCTGATCTCGGCGGTCATGGCACTGACGTTGAGCCCGGCACTTTGTGCCGTCCTTCTCAAACCTGGCCACAGGAGCGACGGTCCGATGCGATACGTCTTGCGTGCGATCGACCGCGCGCGAGACGGTTATGTGGCGGTGGTGGCCCGCCTGGTGCGCGCGTCGATTGTTGGGGTCCTGGTCGTCGCCGCGACGCTCGCCGCCTCGGCGTGGCTATTTGGCAAAACGCCGAAGAGCTTCTTGCCGGACGAGGACCAGGGCGCGATTTTTGCCGCTCTACGTCTTCCCGAAGGCGTGTCCCTCAACCGGACCGAGGATGTCGTCAAGCAAGTCGAGGACATCGTCAGGCCGATCCCCGGCGTCGAAGGTGTGCTTTCAGTAGTCGGACTGAATTTCATCGACTACGTCCCATCGTCCAACCAGGCCTTCTTCGTTATTCGGCTTAAGCCCTACGAGACGCGCACCGATCCCGCACAAGGAGTCGGTGCGATCATTGCACGCTTGCGCCCCCAGATGGCCGCCATCCAGGGAGCCATCGGATTCCCATTTAACCTCCCGCCCATTCTCGGCCTCGGCAACACCGGCGGTTTCCAATACGCACTGGAGGCGCTGCAGGGGCAATCGTCGTCCGATGTCGCGGCCGCATTGCGCGGGCTCGTCGTGGCGGCTAACGCGCAGCCCGAGCTCGCAGGCGTGTACAGCACCTATGCCGCCGACACGCCGCAGATTTATCTCGACATCGACCGCGACAAGGCCCAGGTGCTTGGGGTCAAGATCAGCGACATCTTCAATGCTTTGCAAGCGACCCTAGGAACTTACTACGTAAACGACTTCAACGTGTTTGGTCGAACGTGGCAGGTCAACGTCCAGGCGGAGACGCCATTTCGCAACAATACCGATGACATCTACCAGATTTATGTGCGCAACGCGCATGGCGGCATGGTCCCAATCCGGGCACTGGCCGAGGTGAAGCTCGTCCAAGGGCCGCAGACGGTCGTGCGCTACAACGGCTTCCGCGGCGCAATTGTGAACGGCGCGCCAAAGCCGGGCTTTAGCTCGGGCCAGGCGCTCGCCGCCATGGAGCGCATTTCCGAGACCACTCTGCCAGCAGGCTACAGCTTCGAGTGGACCGGAACCGCGCTACAGGAAAAAGCTGCGGGCGGGCGCACCGGGATCGTGCTGGGTCTCGCCGTTCTGTTTGCGTATCTGTTTCTCGTTGCACTTTACGAGAGCTGGAATATTCCGCTGTCCGCTCTTTTGTCGGTCAGCGTCGCAATACTCGGCGCCATCGTTGCAATCTTAGTGGCGCGACTAAGCTTCGATGTCTACGCGCAGATCGGACTCGTCGTGCTCATCGCCCTCGCGGCAAAAAACGGCATTCTCATTGTTGCCTTTGCCGTGGAGCAGCGCAGTCTCGGGAAAGACATTCCGGCCGCCGCCATCGAAGCAGCGGGCTTAAGGTTTCGCCCAGTGATGATGACAAGCTTCGCGTTCATCTTCGGACTGTTCCCGCTTGTTATTGCCGAAGGTGCCGGCGCAGTGACCCGTCGCGCGGTGAGCACGCCGGTGTTCGGCGGCATGATTGCTGCTTCACTGATTGGGATTTTCATCATTCCGTCGCTCTTTGTTATCGCAGAACGCATGCGCCAAAGAGGCAAGAAAACCAAATGACTGCAGAATGCGTCAAAGTTAGCAGGAAGAGCGATTTTGCGCGGGAGAAAAGATTGGAGATGCGTGGATGTCCTTATGACTTGCAAAAGCTGCGATCGGCACATGGGAATTATTATTTCACCTTCAACAGACCGCCTAGCCCCGCTGATTCTGGAGTTTGCGTGCCCC
>JBKPLN010000084.1:0-3333 GCA_046731635.1 Pseudomonadota bacterium
GATCAGCTCGGCGCCCATCTGGGGCGAGACATTGTATATCGGCGCCGCCATTACGCCGGCAAAGGCGGCAAGCGCCACACCGAAACCATAGGTGAGCGTGATCATCCGCGGCACGTTGATGCCGAAGGCCCGTACAAGCGCCGGATTCTCGGTGGCGGCGCGCAAATAAGCGCCAAGCCGCGTCCGTTCGATAACGAACCAGGTCGCGAGACAGACGCCGAGCGAGGCGGCGATGACCCAGGCGCGATAGTTGGGCAGAAACATGAACCCGAGGTTCTGTCCGCCGCGCAGGGATTCAGGCACTGTGTAGGGCAGTCCGGCAGAGCCGAAATAATTGCGCGCCACGCCCTCGAAAATCAGCGCCAGCCCGAAAGTGAGCAACAAGCCATAAAGGTGGTCGAGCTTGTACAGCTTCTGCAAGAAGAGACGCTCGACGATGATGCCTGTGATACCGACGATGATAGGAGCAAGAATGAGTGCAGGCCAATACCCGAGGCCGGTATACTGCAGGACAAGGTAGGCAGAAAAAGCGCCCATCATGTACTGGGCGCCGTGACTGAAATTGATGATGTTGAGCATGCCGAATATCACGGCGAGGCCCAGGCTCAACAGCGCGTAAAACGAGCCATTGATCAGGCCGATCAGTAGCTGGCCGAACAGCGCGGTCGATGGGATGCCGAAGATTTCGAACATGCGTCACCAATGTCGGGGGCAGACATTGGTCTGCCCCCGCGGTTTTGTTGAAGATCAACCGCTGACCAGCGGGCAGTTACCTTCCTTAAGCGGTCGGAAGGCTTCATCCGCCGGGATGGTGGCCCGCACGTGATAGAAGTCGCCGGGATGTTTGGATTCTGACGGCGCTTTCACCTCGACCAAATAAGCTGGATGCACCTTGCGGCCATCGGGACGGATTGTGCCCTTGCCGAAGAGTGGGTCGTCGGTCGGGGTCTGCTTCATTTGCGCAACTACTGCCTTGCCGTCGGCCGCGCTCTTCACGGCCGCCACAGCCTTCAGATAGTGCGTAAGCCCTGAATACACGCCGGCCTGAACCATCGTCGGGAACTTGCCCGCCGCGCCCCGTTCCGCTTGCCAGCGTTTGGTCCAGGCCCGGTTGGCGTCGTTCATGTCCCAGTACCAGGTTTCCGTGAGGGTCAATCCCTGCGCCGTTTGCAAGCCCATTGCATTGACGTCGCTTGCAAACACCAAAAGGCCGGCAAACTTCTGACCACCCTTGACGATGCCAAATTCGGCGCCCTGCTTGATCGAGTTGATGGTGTCGCCGCCGGCGTTGGCAAGCCCGATGATCTTGGCCTTGGAGGACTGCGCTTGCAGCAGGAACGACGAGAAATCGTTGGTATTGAGCGGGTGACGCACTTTGCCGAGGACCTTGCCGCCGGCTTTTTCAACCGCTGCCATCGTGTCGCGCTCGAGCGCGTGACCGAAGGCATAGTCCGCCGTCAGGAAGAACCAGGAATCGCCACCCGTTTTCACCAGGGCATTGCCGGTGCCATTGGCGAGCATCCAGGTGTCGTAGGTCCAGTGGATGGTGTTGGCGTTGCATTTCGGACCAGTGAGATCCGAGGCCGCCGCGCCTGACACGATGAAGACCTTATTCTTGGTATTCGTGATCTGGCTGACTGCCAGCGCCACACCGGAATTCGGCGTGTCGATGATCATGTCGACCTTGTCTACGTCAAACCATTGGTTGGCGAGCTGCGAACCGATATCCGGCTTGTTTTGGTGATCGCCGCTAATCAGCTCGACCTTCACATTCGGATTGTCCTTGGTGAAATCGGCGATCGCCAGCTTGGCGGCTGTGACCGAGCCCGGGCCGCCAATGTCGGCATAGAGGCTCGACATGTCGCTAAGCACGCCGATCTTCACGTTGACCTGCTGGGCGCTGGCTCCGCCGCAGGCAAGGGCGGTGGCGAGCGCCGCCAGTCCTAGAGTTCTTCTCATAAGTGTCCTCCGTTATGTTTTAGTTCGGTCTAACCGCTGACGAGCGGACAATTGCCTTCCTTCAGCGGACGAAAAGCTTCATCGGCGGGAATTGTCGCGCGCAGTTTGTAGAAGTCACCCGGATACTTCGACTCTTCGGGCTTCTTGACTTCGAAGAGATAGGCCGGATGCAGCTTGCGGCCGTCGGCGCGGATCGTTCCCTTGCCGAACAGCGGATCGTCGGTCGGCAGTTCCTTCATCTTTGCGACCACGGCCTTGCCGTCGGCAGCGCCCTTAAGGGCGCTAACTGCCTTCAGATAGTGCAAGGTGCCTGCATATACGCCGGCCTGGTTCATTGTCGGCACTTTGCCAGCTGCGTTGCGTTCGCTCTGCCAGCGCTTTGTCCAGGCGCGATTGGCATCGTTCATGTCCCAGTACCAGGTTTCCGTGAACACCAGGCCCTGCGCAGTATTCAGCCCGAGTGCGTTCACGTCGCTGGCAAACACCAAAAGTCCGGCCAGACTTTGCCCGCCCTTCACGATGCCGAATTCGGCCGCCTGCTTGATCGAGTTGATGGTGTCGCCGCCGGCATTGGCGAGACCGATCACCTTCGCCTTTGATGATTGTGCCTGCAACAGGAACGACGAGAAATCATTTGTATTGATCGGATGGCGCACCTTGCCCAGGACTTTTCCGCCATTTGCCTCCACGACAGCCGCGGTGTCGCGCTCGAGCGCATGGCCAAAAGCATAATCGGACGTGAGGAAGAACCATGTGTCGCCGCCGGTCTTCACGATCGCCTTGCCGGTACCGTTTGCCAGCATCCAGGTGTCATAGGTCCAGTGCACGGTGTTGGCGTTGCACTTTGCACCCGTCAGGTCGGAGGTTGCGGGCCCTGAACCAACGAATACTTTGTTCTTCTGTGAGCTGATCTGGCTGATCGCGAGAGCGACACCCGAATTCGGCACGTCGACGATCATGTCAACTTTGTCAACGTCGTACCATTGGTTGGCAATTTGCGATCCGATGTCGGCCTTGTTCTGATGGTCGCCGCCGATCACCTCGACCTTTACATTGGGATTATCTTTCATGAAGTCGGCAGCCGCCATTTTCGCTGCAACAAGCGCGCCGGGGCCGGTCACGTCGGCATAAAGGCTCGACATGTCGGTAAGCACGCCGATCTTGACGTTGAGCTGCTGGGCATTTGCTGTCCCACAGGCCAAGATGACGGCAAGAGCCGCTTGGCTCAACATTCGTTTCATTATTGCATCCTCCCTTTTTTTGGTCGGGTCTGTTTGTTAGACGCCAAGATAGTCGTGAAGCTTGTCGACGTTTGCATCGAGTTCGTCATTGGCGAACTGATCGATAATACGTCCGTGTTCCATGACGTAATAC
>JBKPLN010000085.1:0-9671 GCA_046731635.1 Pseudomonadota bacterium
CCTCAAGGGCGTATCTCCGTCGCACGAGACGCTAAATCAGATCTTCTGCGGCATGATGCCGTACATGCTGATCGTGATCTTGTGCATGGTCATGATGTATTTCTGGCCGGGCTTGACTCTCTGGCTTCCGAAATACCTCTACGGCAACTGAGCGGGACTTGTTCGCTTGGCCGACAAAGATTTATCGGCGCTGACCGCCACGCAAGCCGCCGCTGAAATCGCCAGTGGCGCCGTATCGTCCGAGGAAGTCACCCGGGCATGTCTCGATCGCATTGATGCGGTCGAGGGCATCGTCAAGGCGTTCGCGCATCTCGACCGTGAACTTGCGCTGACGCAGGCGCGTGAAGCCGACCAATGGCGCATGAGCGGCCGTCCGATCGGGCCGCTGCATGGCGTTCCCGTCGCAGTCAAGGACATCATCGAAACCGCAGACTGGCCGACCGAATGCGGGTCGCCGTTACTCGCCGGCCGGCGGCCGCGCAACGATGCGACTGTGGTTTCGAGATTGCGCGCGACCGGTGCGGTCATCGTCGGAAAGACGGTGACGACCGAGTTCGCCTATTTCAGCCCGGGCAAGACCCGAAACCCGCGTGATCCAGAGCGCACTCCGGGCGGCTCGTCTTCGGGCTCGGCGGCCGCGGTGGCAGCCGGAATGGTCCCCATCGCGCTTGGCTCGCAAACAAACGGCTCGATCATCCGCCCGGCGGCGTTCTGCGGCGTCTTCGCCATGAAGCCCAGCCACGGTCTGGTCTCGCGCGCCGGCGTGCTGCCACTGTCGCGGACGCTCGATCATATCGGGCCCTTCGCGCGCTCGATCGAGGACATTGCCCTGGCGCTCGACGCGATCGCCGGTTTCGACCCGGACGATCCGGACACACGGCCGCTTGGGGCGCGCAACTTTCGCGAGACGGCGAGAGAAAAATTCGGACTCGATCCCCGTTTGGCATTTGTGAAGACGCCGATGTGGAGCAAGGCGGATGCCGATACGCGCGAAGCCATCGAGGACCTGGCGAAGGAACTCGGCGATGCCTGTCTCGGCTACGATCTTCCCGAGCAATATGCGTCCGCCTGGAGTGCGCATCGGGCGATCATGGCGACCGAGATGGCGCATAATCTGGGCAAGCTGACTGACCCAGGTGGCGACAAGGTGAGCAAGCAATTCCGCGATCTGATTGCGGAAGGGCGCAAGGTCGCCGCAACGGACTATCTCGCTGCCATCGCCCAGGGCCGTGCCATGCGGGAGGCGGTTGAGGAACTGTTCCAGCAGGAATGCACGGCCATCATCACGCCAGCGGCGCGCGGCGTTGCGCCGAAGGGCGAGGCGACCGGCGATCCGGTGTTCTGCACGCTATGGACTTTGCTCGGCCTGCCCGCCATCACGCTGCCACTTTTGACCGGCGAGGATGACATGCCGCTTGGCGTGCAACTAATCGGCGCGCCCGGTGATGACGCCCGGTTGCTCCGCACGGCACAATGGCTGGTAACCAAACTCGTCGGTACGGAATGACTCGCGGTGTCGCTGGCGCGTTCGCAGCCCTTTTATCATTTCTGATTTGTGGTACAGCGGCCGCCGCCGACGAGTTTCCATTCGACCAGGAGCTTTTGCTCGATTCTGCACCAATGCGGCCGGGCAAGCGCATGCCGATTTTGGTCGTCGAGGCGAATGGCGATGCGAACATCGACCTGTGGTGCAAGACCGTGCCCGCGCGTGTGGTGATTTCAGGGAGCACCATAAAGATCGAGCCGGGTCCTTTGCCGGAGGGCTTGCCCGAAATGTTGAGCGCCGGACAATGCACGCCAGAGCGAATCAAGGCGGACGAAAAACTGCTGGCCGATTTTGCGCAGGTAACCGCGTGGCAACGGGAAAACGGGCGCATCGTGCTTTCAGGGCCTACGCCGTTGAAATTTCGCCCAAGCGATCACTAGCGAGAAGCCATGGCAACAAAGCCGCGCGTCGCGTTGATCGGTGGCGGGATCGGTGGGCTGGTCGCCGCCATCGCATTGCGCGAGCGCGGGTTTGAGCCCGTTGTCTTCGAGCAAGCCGGCGAGCTGAAAGAAGTCGGCGCCGGCATTCAGATCACGCCCAATTCAACGAAGATCTTGCGTGCGATCGGGCTCGAGGACGCTGTCCGCCGACACGGTTTTGAGCCCGGGTTCATGCTTACACGCGACATGACGACCGGGGAGATTTTATTTCGCACTCAAGCCAAAGATGCCATGGCCGAGCGGTTCGGCGCCGGCTGGTTTCAAATTCATCGTGCCGATCTTCTTGAAATTTTAATCGCCGCGCTGGATGGAGCCGACATCAGGCTGAAGGCCCGCTGCGCGGGAGTCGAGCCGGTTGACGATGGTGCGATTGTCGAGATCGGTGGGGGCGAACGCGAACGCTTCGATGTTGTGGTGGGATGCGACGGGATTCATTCGACGGTGCGCGCCATTCTTCATGGCCAGCAAAATGTGCGCTTTACCGGCAACATGTGCTGGCGTGCGCTGATCCCGCTCAACGCACTGCCTGAGAATCATCTCGAGCCCGTGATGAATTACTGGATGGGCCGGCGCGGCCATGTCGTTGCGTACTTTGTGCGCGGCGGCACACTGGTCAACCTCGTGGTAGTAACAGAAACAGACAATTGGGTGGAGGAGTCCTGGTCGGTCGAGGGTCGACGCGAAGACGTGCTTTCGACATTCCCGACGGTGCATCGTGACCTGCGCATTGTGCTTGAGCGCGTCGAGCGATGCTTTAAGTGGGGCCTGTTCGACCGGGATCCCTTGCCGCAGTGGGGGCAAGGGCGCGTTACGCTGTTGGGCGATGCCGCCCATCCGATGCTGCCGTTCTTGTCGCAAGGCGCTGCGTCAGCAATCGAGGACGGCTACGTGCTTGCGCGCGAACTTGCGCGCGCGCCACTCGATCCCGATGCCGCGCTTGCCGCCTACGAAGCCGAGCGGCGGCCGCGCACGGCCAGAATCCAGCTTGCGGCACGGGCGCAAGCTGAGGTCTTTCATCTGCACTCGCCATGGGCGCGCCTCAAGCGTGTCTTGCGCCTCGACCGCTTCGAAAAGCCAAGGGCGGATTTGCTAAGCAAGGATTGGATCTACAGCTACGACCCGATCGCGTCATGCCAATGAAAGAGGGCGCAGCTCCCGCTGCGCCCTTTGGTTTTGCGTTGAAGGGGTTTAGAAACCCATTCCGCCCATGCCGCCACCCATGCCGCCAGCGGGCATTGCGGGGGCAGGCTCCTTTGGCACTTCGGCGACCATGGCCTCCGTGGTCACCAGAAGACCCGCAACCGAGGCCGCATCCTGCAACGCGGTGCGGACGACCTTGGCGGGATCGACAATGCCGGCGTCGATCATGTCGACATATTTCTCCTCCTGAGCGTCGAAACCGTAGGTTTCCGACTTGTCGTCCATGATCTTGCCGACGACCAGGGAGGCTTCCGCTCCGGCATTCTCTGCGATCTGCCGGAGTGGTGATTCCAGTGCCTTGAGGACGATATTAATGCCAGCCTGGACATCGGGATTTTCGTCCTGGATGCGGCCGACAGCCTTTTTGGCCCGCAGCAGCGCCACGCCGCCGCCGGGAACAATGCCTTCCTCGACTGCGGCGCGCGTTGCATTGAGCGCGTCTTCGACCCGATCCTTCTTTTCCTTCACCTCGACTTCGGTTGCCCCGCCGACGCGGATTACGGCAACGCCGCCGGCGAGCTTGGCCAACCGCTCCTGCAGCTTTTCCCTGTCGTAGTCAGAGGTCGTCTCCTCGATCTGCGCCTTGATCTGCTGCACCCGGCCTTCAATGTCGGCTTTCTTGCCGGCGCCGTGCACAATGGTGGTCTTTTCCTTCTCGATGATCACTTTCTTGGCGCGGCCGAGCATGGCGGTCGTGACGTTTTCGAGCTTGATGCCGAGATCTTCGGAGATCAACTGACCGCCGGTGAGGATTGCGATGTCCTCGAGCATCGCCTTGCGACGATCGCCGAATCCCGGGGCCTTCACCGCGGCCACCTTCAGGCCGCCACGCAGCTTGTTGACGACCAGCGTGGCAATCGCCTCGCCCTCGACATCCTCGGCGATGATCACCAGCGGCTTGCCTGACTGCACGACTGCTTCGAGCACCGGCAGCATCGATTGCAGACCGGAAAGTTTCTTCTCGTGCAGAAGAATATAGGCGTCTTCGAGTTCGGCCAGCATCTTCTCGGCATTCGTAATGAAATACGGGGAGATGTAACCGCGGTCGAACTGCATTCCCTCGACGATCTCGACGTCGGTTTCGAGAGCTTTGGCTTCCTCCACCGTAATGACGCCTTCGTTTCCGACCTTCTGCATCGCTTTCGCGATCATCTGGCCGATCTTGGCGTCGCCGTTGGAAGAAATGGTGCCGACCTGCGCGACTTCCGCGGACGAACCCACCTTCTTGGCCCGCTTCTCAATGTCCTTGACGACGGCATTGACAGCAATGTCGATGCCGCGCTTGAGATCCATCGGGTTCATGCCGGCGGCGACAGATTTGGCGCCTTCCTTTACGATTGCCTGAGCCAGCACAGTCGCGGTTGTGGTGCCGTCGCCGGCCAGATCGTTGGTCTTCTGCGCGACTTCACGCACCAGCTGAGCGCCCATGTTCTCGAACTTGTCCTCAAGCTCGATTTCCTTGGCGACAGTCACGCCGTCCTTGGTGATGCGCGGCGCGCCGAAGCTCTTGTCGAGCACGACGTTGCGTCCCTTCGGCCCGAGCGTGACTTTCACCGCGTTGGCGAGAGTATCCACGCCACGCAGCATGCGCTCGCGCGCGTCGCCCGAAAATTTCACGTCTTTTGCAGCCATTTCAAATCACTCCATTGGATTTTGATGCGATATCAGGTGATGACGCCCATGATGTCGGACTCCTTCATGATCAGGAGTTCCTCGCCGTCGAGCTTGACTTCGGTGCCCGACCACTTGCCGAACAGCACGCGATTGCCTGGCTTGACATCGATCGGGATCAACTTGCCGCTCTCGTCGCGGCCGCCGGGACCGACGGCAATGACCTCGCCTTCCTGCGGCTTCTCCTTGGCGGTGTCCGGAATAATGATTCCGCCTTTGGTCTTCTCCTCGGCTTCGATGCGACGTACGACGACGCGGTCATGTAAGGGACGAAACTTGGTCTTGGCCATGGGCTTCCTCTTGGCGCTAGTGCGCGTTTCGTGAACAGAAAGTGTCGGTTTTTCAGTCCTTTATCACTCATTGTCAAAGAGTGCCAACTGGCTGACCGGAAATATTGTGTCTGTGTCGGGGTGTCAAGTTGGGGGAAGCCAAATTCAAAGGTCGCCTGCCAAACCATCGCCCGCTTGCGCTGTCCGCTATTGCCCTCCAAAGTCGTCGACCTGTGCTTGAAGGAGCCGGGATGCACTATCCACATCGCCCTGCACTGAGGACGGCCATGATTCTTGTGCTGTCTGCACTTGGAACCTCGGCCTGTACGACAGGGTCCCAACTCGATCAGCCGGCGGCACCGGCAGTGGTTCAGGCCGGGCCTCCCGCGTTCCCTCCGCAGGATATCGTCGGACGCTGGGGCCTCGCGGCCTATCACAAGGAGGAGGATCGGGCGCGAACCGAGGCAGCAGCCAGAGGCCAGTGTAAGCAGCCCTACGTGATCACGCTTGGTTCGGGCGGCGGGGTCATGATGCATCTCGCCGACCAGGCGACGCCGACCGAGTTGCGCCTGCGAAGCGTCGGCGGAAAAACCTACATCGGTCCGGCCGATGGCGACCCTGCCGGTGCGCAGGACCGCGAAGTGGTTCTTTTCGACGGCCGCATATTGATTCTGCGCTGGATGGATTCAGAAGTGCAGGGCCGTTACGGCACTATGGTCTACGTCCGTTGCGGTACGGATGCGCCAGCACGGACGGCGGCAAAACCCAGGCCGAGAAGCGCGCCGCCACCACCATCAAGATAGCGGGCCGATTGCCGCGGGCGGGCTCGGCGATCCATGATGTCACTCCGCGCGTTTGCGTAAGCTATTTTCGTCGCTGCTCATCATCGATGCGCGGGGTTTCGCATTTTGATGCGCAAGGGGTGGAATGATCGGTTTGCGCGACATCATCTTCGGACCGTGGCGAGCCGTGCCGGTGCTTGGCGTCACCCAAATACTTTCGTGGGGCACGATCTTTTACACACCGGTCCTGATTGTCCCCTTGATCGCGGCCGATCGGGGCTGGTCGATCTCCTTCGCCATGGGCGGATTCTCGATAGGCCTTTTGACCGCCGGACTGGTCGCTCCCTATGTCGGTCGCGCGATTGATAGATATGGCGGCCACGTCGTCATGGCGATCGGCTCATTGATTGGTGCACTGGGCTTTTTCTGATCGTGTACGCGAAAGCTCAGTTCGCCTACTACGCCGTCTGGATGGTTCTTGGCGTGGCCATGGCGGCAAATTTGTACGATGCCGCCTTTGCAACGCTGGGCCGCATCTTCGGCCTTGGTGCGCGACGGCCGATCACGGCGCTGACGCTCGCCGGCGGCTTTGCCTCGACGGTGAGCTGGCCTGCCACGCATGTTCTCATCGAGCGTATTGGCTGGTCAGGCACCTATCTTGTGTACGCCGGGCTGCTTGCCGTTATAGCGGCTCCGCTGCATGCATTGGCTCTGCCGCGCGGTCGCCTTGAAACTGAAGTCGAGGCTCTGGATGGCCAGAAAGAGCCTGCAAAATTGCTGCCGTCCCGCGGCTGGCCGTTTGTCCTCGTTGCTTCAGCATTTGCCTGCTATGCATTCGTTCCTTCAGGACTCTCGGCTCATCTGTGCGCAATATTTGCGCGTGCCGGGATCGACGCTGGAACGGTCGTCTGGATTGGCGCCTTGTTCGGTCCGGCGCAGGTCGGGGCCCGGCTTTTGGAGTTTAGCTTCGGGCGCAATCTGCATCCTCTCTGGGTTGTGCGTTTCGCCCTCAGCACGCTTTTATGTGCCTTCGCAATGCTGGCGTTCGCGGGCGTGTCAGTGCCAACGGCAGCCGCGTTCGCGCTGATGTTCGGCGGTGCTAACGGCCTCGTCACCATCACACGTGGCGCAGTACCGCTGGCATTGTTTGGCGCATCCGGATACGGGCGGCTGATAGGCCGGCTTGCTGCTCATGCAATCGGCGGCGCCGTTGGTGATGGCCTTTGTGGTCGAGCATACATCCGATGCCGCAGCATTGACGCTTGCGGCGACCTTTGCATCGGTGGCGCTGATCTGCTTCGTATCGATCCGCAGGCCAAACTAGGCAAACATAACGTCGATGTCGCCCTGGCTGGCGTGGCTGCTTTCGCCGTCGAGCCGGGGCCCGTTGACAAACCTTTCGCCTGACGTCTCGCCGTGCCTAACAGGCTGTTCTTCACTGCCGTTGTGGCGGGCGATCATCGCCACAAGGCGGTCCTCGATCATCATCAAAATGGCGATCACTTTGCCGATGCGTTGCCCTGCGAGGTCCTGGAAATTGCAAGCTTCGTAAATGCGGACCACGTGATCCTGCACATCCTGCGTCAGGCCATGGTGGTAGTCATTGCTCAAGGCCGAGGCGAGAGCTCGCGCGCAGTCATCGATCGCCTCAGCCGATGCCAGAATTTTCTGGGTCGCCGTTTCCATGCCTTCGATAGCTGCGCCGAGGTCACCAGCCGCGCGCGTCATGCGCCGATCCTTGCCGTCGTTGATGAGCACGGCAAGTTCGCGGACGTTGCATTCAAGCGAAGATCGGATCGCGGCGAGCTCGCGCGTGATGACCGGTCCGAACTCCGGCCCATGAGATTTGCTGACATCGTCGTGCTGTCTGCCCAGACGGGAGGCGCGATCGGCTTCGACCATCTGCTCGATACGAAATACTTTGCGTTGCACGCCCTGCGCCCTGCATTTCGGCGTCTGTTATTACCGGAACCGGCATTAACGCCGCGTTGCGCGCACCCCTTAAAAACCGATCGTTTACCATGAAGGATCGTGGTTTACGGCAATTTACCAATCGGTTGCGTCTTTGGCCTTTTACTCGACGCGTCGAGTGAAACGGCAATGGTGAGTCTATGCTGCGTTCGATCGTCCTTGGTAGTTTGGTACTGTCCGCGTCGACCATTGCGTCCGCGCAGTCGCTGTTTTCTGCGGCCGATCCCGCACCGGAAACCGGATCCGTTGTCGTCGCCGCGGCGGCGCCGGAAGTGCAACCCAACCCGATTACCAGTTTCATAGAATTTCTGTTCGGCGACGCGGGCCGGCAGTCCCAGCGCGGATCGCAGCAATGGTTTGGCGCCCCACCGCGCCAGGACTCACGCGACGAACAGGAAGGACGGCTGGCCTATGCGAACGCGTCGTCGGACGATCCGCTGCCAGACCAGCAGCGATCCGATGATCGGATTGATCCGCGCCTTTTGCGCCAGGAGGTCGGCTACAACGGGGCAGAACTGCCCGGCACTGTCGTCATCGACACGCCGAACCACTACCTCTATCTGGTCCAACCAGAGGGTCGCGCAATCCGATATGGCATAGGTGTGGGCCGGCCGGGTTTCACGTGGTCGGGAAAGCATTCGATTTCGGCAAAACGGGAATGGCCGGATTGGGTACCACCCGATGAAATGATCAGGCGCCAGCCTTACCTTCCGCATTTTGTTGCGGGCGGCCCGAATAATCCGCTCGGCGCCCGCGCGCTTTACCTTGGTTCGACGCTTTACCGCATCCACGGCTCAAACGAGCCGTGGACAATCGGCAGAAACGTGTCCTCGGGTTGCATCCGAATGCGCAATGCGGACGTCATCGATCTTTACGAGCGGGTGAAGGTCGGCACCAAAGTCGTGGTGCTCTAGCCCTGCTCAGGCGCTGTCGCCGCCGCCGAAATCTCCGCCCGAGTCGTCGCTGAAATCGTCCTCGAGATCGGTCGACTCTGCATCGTCATCGTTCCCGAAGAGGGAGGCACGCTCGGAGCTCCCACGCGCGCCTGTTCCTACGTCGTTGAGTCCCGCCTCGCGCGCGAGGTCGCTTTCGGCGGCCTTGTTGTCCGATGGCGAGCCTTCGGGGGGCACTCCGGCAAACGCGCTTGCCCCATGGCGGCCGAACATCGAACTGATCGAATTCAGAAGCAGCGCGCCGCCAATCACTCCAGCCGCAGAAGCTGCAGCCGTACCCAGGAATGAGCCGCCTGGCGATGGACCCGCTGCAGTAAAAGTACCGCCGGTGTTCCAGCGCGGATCGGGGTTTCCCGGCGCGCCTTGGCGCACGCTGGGCACAGACGCGCGGCCAGTCATCGCCTGACGCATGCTGTCGAGAAATCCACCAGAAGCCGCGGACGTGTCTTCTCCGGTGAGCTCCCGGATGCGCGCATCGGCGCGCTTGAGCGCTTCGTCCTGCACGAGCACCGTCTGAACCAGCGGATAGATCGCGTGCGGAGCCCGCGCCAGCCCCTCTGAAATCGCACGCTCGGCTTCTGGGTCGCGAGGCGCGGCCTCCAGCCCGGCGAGCCGATCAAACAAGTTGTCAACCAACTGGCGTTCTTGCGGGGTCATTTCATCCTCCCATAACGTCGGCGGAGTTATTTAGGTGCCACGGCGAGCTTTACCAGTGGGGGCGCGCAAGAGCCGCGCCATGGTCGGCCAATACTTTCATGAAAGCGTCGGAACTGAAGTAGGCGAATTCCTGCTCCCGCAGTGCGGTGAGCGAATCGAGCCCTTTTAGCTCGGCATCGACG
>JBKPLN010000086.1:0-1934 GCA_046731635.1 Pseudomonadota bacterium
GCGCGCCTCGGCCACATCGGTTTCGACGAATGGCTCCGCCGCTCACCGGCAGCAGCCTGATCCCTCATCCGCTAAGCCACGGCGTCAGCGCAGCAAAAGATTTCCGGAGCGTGACGGCGAATTTGAATATCAAATAAAGAATGTCATTGAGCCCGACGAGCGCGTGGGTGTTCATCACTGCCGGCATGGGGGCGGCACCGGCACCGGCGCGGCCCCCGTAATTGCTCAGACGGCGCGTGAGCTTGGCATTCTCACCATTGGCGTGGTCACCAAGCCATTCCACTTCGAGGGCCAGCGCCGCTGCGCCTTGCCGAAGCCGGCATAGCAGAGCTGCAGAAGGTGGTGGACACGCTGCTGATCATCCCGAACCAGAACCTGTTCCGGGTGGGCAACGAGAAAACCACGATCGCTGACGCCTTCGCCATGGCCGATCAGGTTCTGTATGCGGGTGTGGCCTGTATCACCGACCTGATCGTCAAGGAAGGTCTGATCAATCTCGACTTTGCGGACGTGCGTGCGGTCATGAGCGAGAAGGGCAAGGCGATGATGGGCAGGGGCGAGGCGTCCGGCGAAAAGCGCGTGCTCACCGCCGCTGAGGCTGCGATTTCCAATCCGCTGATCGAGGACCCCTCGATCAAGCGCGCCAGCGGCCTACTCATCTCCATCACCGGCGGCAAGGATCTGACTCTGTTCGAGGTTGACGAAGCTGCCACCCGCATCCGCGAAGAGGCTGACGCGGACGCCAACATCATCGTCGGCGCCACCTTCGACGAAAGCCTCGAAGGCCTCGTCCGGGTCTCGGTGGTGGCAACCGGCATCGACAACACCGGCGTGGCGTCACAGATCCAATCTGCCGAATGCGCACTCACAGAACTCGCCGGCAAGCTCCGCAACGACCGCCGTCGCAGACGCCGATCCGGTCGAGCCTGGTGCCACCCGCTCGCAGATCGAGCGGTCGCCGCAGCGGCCGATAGCCCGCCTATTCGGGCGAGCGGCGGCGCTAGTTTCAAAGTATGCGCGTCAAGCGTATGGCCCGTCTTCTGCCGTGCCCAACTCGATCGAGGAGGAAGTTCTCGATATCCCGGTGTTCTTGCCCGCTAGGCCGACTGAGCCATCGTTAGAAGCAGAAGTAACTCGTTTCAAAGCTGCGTAAGTACACCGCTGGGAGCCACCCATCATGCACTCGCCATGCGTCAATGGCGTCTATGAAGGCATGCAAATTTGATTTGATGGTTTGAAGGGCCCTCAGTACCCGACACAATATCAAACCATTAACCATCACATCTGGTTGCCCGCTCAGTCGTCATAAACATGTTTCGGGCGAAACGACCGCTGCCTTAGCCTCTGCCCTTAATTTCTCAGCAGGCCATCAAACCACAACACAATCCAATGGTTACCTCTGAGGTAATCGTCGCCCTGCCGATGATCGAATAGTCGAAATCAATGTCGCTTATTGGACCAAAGCGGACATGGGCTGTTGCACTGCAAATGTCCGCTTTTGATCCAAAGCGGACATGCCCATCACAGGCACGGTGCTTGCACTAAGCGGCCAATGCGGACGCCGTCTATGTCACCTAACGCCCTCGTAGTCCGGCTCGGCTCATCACGCGAGTTGTGGATATTGCGTCCCGCATCGCGCACGTTATCTTCATGAGGAGATACCGCAGGAAGCAGATCATGCCAGACATGGTTTTATGTCCTAAGTGCCATGGCCAAAGAACGAGCGTCTGCCTTGCTTGTAATGGCACTGGCCAACGGCGTTGCGATGTATGTGGCGGTAGTGGTGAAGTCGAATCACCTCCACCCACCGCTCCCGTCCCTTCAAGCGCTGTGAATGAGCATCAGCCAAGCTGTTTCGGTTTGGAAGAGGAAAGGGGTGAGCGGTGGAAGGGCAGCGGCGCAACAGGGCCGGCTATTAATGAGGTGAAGTCGAG
>JBKPLN010000087.1:0-1087 GCA_046731635.1 Pseudomonadota bacterium
GGACAGCCCATTTGGACGTTGACTCAAATTAACTTGTCAAATGAGGCCACTCGCATTTAAATCCCCCGCCATTAGTCCACTTATGCCGTCGTTTTTTTGCGACACCGAAGATTATTTAGGTCGGACCGACCAAACTTTTGATTTAATCTCCGACGGTGGCTTAATCGTTTCTGTTCTGAGCGTGTGGGGCGCTGGAAGAGCGCAACGGCCATGGCAAAGAAAGCGCAAAAAGTTCCATTTGACCCGAAAGTATTTCTCGCCACCGTCAATGGCGGCCGGAGCATCTCCAAATATCGAATGAACCAAAAGATCTTCGCGCAGGGTAAACCTGCGGATGAGGTGTTCTATATCCAAAAAGGCAAGGTCAAAGTCACCGTTGTCTCAGAGCAAGGCAAGGAAGCCGTCGTCGCGGTACTGGGGCCGGACGAATTTTGCGGAGAGGGATGCCTGGGCAGCCGTTGCGCTTAGCGACCGCAACGGCAATGACGGAATGCGAGATCATGCGGCTGGAGAAAGCGACTATGATCCGCGTCCTCCATGACGAGCCAGCCTTTTCCGAGATGTTCGTTTCGCATCGCTTGGCGCGCACTGTCCGGGTTGAAGCGGACTTGGTCGACCAATTGTTCAATTCAAGCGAGAAGCGCTTGGCACGGGCTCTTCTTCTACTGGCTAATTTTGGCAAGGACGGTCGACCCGAGCCGATCATCGCCAAGGTCAGCCAGGAGACGCTCGCGGAGATGATCGGTACGACGCGCTCCCGCGTGAGCTATTTTATGAACAAATTTCGAAAATTGGGCTTGATTGACTACAATGGCCGCATCGAAATCCACAGCTCATTGCTGAATGTCGTTTTGCATGAGGAACCGCACATCAACAGCTGAGCACAGCCAAGAGTGCTTAACTGCATAATGTCCGCTTTGGGTCATAAGCGGACGTTTCGCATTGCAATCACCATGTCCGCTTTACTCCCGAAAGCGGACATGTGCGGTGCAGCTGGGCATGTCCGCTTTGGGCCACAAGCGGACATGCACAGCCTATTCGATCAACTCGTCGGCGCGACCGATTAGCGTATTGGGGACGTTGAGGC
>JBKPLN010000088.1:0-4689 GCA_046731635.1 Pseudomonadota bacterium
ACAAGCAGCAAGCCAATCACTGCCCAAAAAAAAGTGGCCTCGATCGCTTTCGAAAGCCGTTCGCGAAGGAGAGCCAGCACAACGGCGCCGGCAAAAACCACGAGGACAATCTTGAGCGCAAGCGAACCGATATCGTGTCGCAACAAATTCGTGATGGCATCCTGATCGCGGCTTGCGATGAGGGCCGCAAGCGACAGCGCTACGCCAAACAAAAGGGACCAGACGAGACGGCGGCTCACAGCATCATCCCATTTCCGAGGGCATCTTGGCGGAAGTGCAGGTAGCGAGGCGCTCGGGCAATTCGAGCATCACTTGTGCGCGTTCGGAGGCAGTCATGCTCGTCCAGCGCGCGATTTCGTCGACTGTCCGGCCGCAGCCGAGACACAGGCCCAAACGCGCATCGAGAGTGCAAATTTTGACACAAGGGGTTTCGATCATGTGTATCTGAGATCTGCCCGGAGCGACCTTAAGCACGGCGGCGGGGAAGGCAATTGCGCGATTGTCGCAACGTAGGAAGACTTAGGAGCCAGCACGGAACAGCCGCCGGCGCTTGAAGCGGCGCTCGTCCTCCGGTCCGGGTTCCTGTTCACTGTCCGAAACAATCGACGGCGCGTGTTCAGACAGCGGTGCCATGGCCGCCACCACCCTTTCTGGCGGAAAGGTGACAACGACCTCCGTGCCGATCCTGAGCCTAGATTTCAAAGTGAATGTCCCGCCATGAAGGTCGACCAGGCTCTTTGCAATAGGCAGCCCAAGCCCGGCGCCCTGTTCTGCGGATTTTATCGAATTCGAGCCTTGTCCAAAGGATGCAAGGACGACTGAAATTTCCTGCTCCGGAATGCCGGCACCAGTGTCCTTAACACTGAAGTACTGGCCACCCGAAGCGGTCCATCCGGCTTTGAGCCAGATCTCGCCGCCTTGTGGGGTGAACTTGATCGCATTTGACAGCAGGTTGAGGCAGATCTGACGGATTGCACGTTCGTCAGCCCATAAGCGTGGCAAGGCGGGCTCGAACACCTCATGTATAGCAGTGCCGCGACTGCTGGCGCGGAGCTTCAGAAGATGATGACAGTCCTGGACAATAGAAGTGAGAGAAATGGATTCCTCCTTGAGCTCATAGCGACCAGCCTCGATGCGGGACAAATCGAGAATTTCATTGATCAGACCGAGCAAATGCACGCCCGAGTTATGAATATCGGAAGAATATTCCCTGTAAGCCGGAACCGCATGCGTGCCGAAAATCTCAGTCTTCATTACCTCGGAGAAACCAAGAATAGCATTAAGCGGCGTGCGCAATTCGTGACTCATCTGGGCAAGGAAACGCGACTTGGCGATGTTGGCCGCCTCGGCACGCCTGCGCGCTTCGTCGGAGATCGCCTTCGCCTGCTCCAGTTCTCCGATTAATGCGTCTTTTTCCGCGCGCGCCTGCAGCGTCGCCAGCGTGCTTGAATAGAGGCGATAGGTCAGCGCGGCGAAGTACCCTTGCGCTGTCAAAGCCATAAAGGCGAGGACGTAGTCTCGCAATTTGCCTGTAAGATGAAGTCGAGGGCGACCGCGGTCGTAACAGGAAAGGTGGCGGCAAAAACAGCGGTCGGCAGGCTCGAGGCCAGCATGCTCGATACAGCCACCACGAGCAGCATGACAAACAGCATGAACGTGCTTGCACCCTCATCGATGCCGAACGGGTCGATCAGGATAAATGTCCAAGCCAGGCCGTAGAAAAGATCGAGCAAGACGAAACGCAATCGCCTCGCCCTTGTTGAGCTCTCGTGCATCGGCCTTTCGAGGAATTGCCGGCACTTGGCAATCATGACCGCATGGATGACCAGTACCCCTGCTGTCCAGATGCAGGCCGTCAGCACACCGCTCCATACGCTGGACAGGAAGCCAACAGTCCCGACGAGAAGCAGAATTATCAACGACGCAGAAATCCGATTTTGGGCATATTGGCGGAGCAACTCGTGATCGAACGCCGGCCGGGTGCCGCTGGTCGAGGTCAAGCGATCGCGTGCTTCCCGCACATACTGCGCGGCGAGACGCCGCTTCACCGGCGAGCCTTCCGGGGGAAGGGCGGCAAGATCGGGTTGTTCGCCTGGTATGGGCATTAAAATGAACAGGAACCTGGCAAAGACTGACGGAGCGTTGCGCAAAATCCTTAAGACGACCCTTAAGGGGTCGCTAAGGACTCTGGTTAACGATTCCTTACAGGCCTTTTGACACCGGCTCGTGCGCGTGTTCGGCTGTTCCAAGGCAGACCGCACTTTGAAACGGGGGCCTCGAATGAAGCTTTATGACAGCAAGTTAGCGCCAAATCCCCGCCGCGCGCGTATATTTCTCGCCGAAAAAGGCATCTCGCTGCCGACCGAGCAAATCGACATTGCAGCCCAACAGCACAAGACGCCCGAGTATGCGGCGATCAATCCATTGCAGCGCATGCCAACCTTGGTGCTCGACGACGGGACGATAATCACGGAATCGATTGCGATCTGCCGCTATTTCGAGATGCTGCATCCGGAGCCGCCGATGTTCGGTGTTGGCCCCAAGGATTCGGCACTCGTTGAAATGTGGAATCGTCGGGCTGAGATCAATTTTTTCGCCAACGTCGCGGCCGTGTTTCGCCATACGCACCCGGCGATGAAGGAACTTGAAGTGCCGCAAGTGCCTGCCTGGGCCGATGCAAACAGGCCGCGAGTCGCGTGGTTCCTCGAAATGCTGGATGGTGAACTGGCAAATCGCGAATTCGTTGCTGGCGATCGCTATACGGTTGCCGACATCACCATGCAGGTTGCATGTGACTTCATGAAGCCGGCGCGACTGGTCATGCCAGAGGGTGTCGTCAATGTGAAGCGATGGCACGCCGCCGTCTCGGCGCGACCAAGCGCCCGCGCATGATTCTGGAATACGGATTCAGTGATGAATCGATTGTGTGCGAATGCTCTCGATCAGCGTTCGAGGCGCGCGATCAGACTGGACGTGTCCCACCGCTTGCCTCCCATTGCCTGAATTTCTGAGTAGAATTGGTCGATTAACGCCGTCACGGGTAGTTGTGCGCCATTCTTGCGTGCTTCACCCAGACAGATCCCAAGGTCCTTGCGCATCCAATCAACCGCAAAGCCGAAGTCAAACTTGCCCGCGACCATTGTCTTGTAGCGGTTCTCCATTTGCCATGATTGCGCTGCTCCCTTCGAGATCGTGGCAATGAGCTTTTCGATATCGAGACCGGACTTTTTGGCAAAGTGCAGACCCTCCGCCAAACCCTGCACCAATCCGGCAATACAGATCTGGTTGACCATCTTCGCCAGTTGTCCAGATCCTGTGGAGCCGAGCAGGTTGCAAGCGCGCGCATAAGCTGCGATGACTTTTTCTGCGCGACCGAAAGATTCAGCGTCGCCTCCGCACATCACGGTTAGGGTGCCGTTCTCGGCACCGGCCTGGCCGCCCGAAACCGGCGCGTCGATGAAATCAAAACCACTCTTTTTAGCGGCCGCGTAAAGTTCGCGTGCGATTTCAGCCGAGGCGGTAGTGTGATCAACAAAGACCTTGCCTTTGCCCATGCCCGCGAAAGCGCCATTGGGGCCTAGTGTCACTTCCCGCAAATCACTGTCGTTTCCGACGCAGGCCATCACAAAATCCTGGCCTTCGGCTGCGGCTTTCGGAGTAGGCGCGGACTTGCCGCCGTGCTGCTTGACCCACTGCTCAGCCTTGGCGGCGGTCCGGTTATATACGGTCACGTCGTGGCCGCCCTTGTTTTTCAAGTGTCCCGCCATGGGATAGCCCATGACTCCGAGGCCCAGAAACGCCACTTTCGCCATCGTCAGGTCTCCTTCAAAAAATTCGAATAGACTCTTGGCCGGCCACCGCCCGTGCCTATCTGCCAATAGGTCATTGCCGGGGCATGCGCGTCAACGGTCTTGATGGTGAGTGTCGCATTGACCGGACGGCAGGGTCGCCTATGGTGCGCCGGCAAACGGACGATGGACATGTCGGTGAGCAAGCAGGACGTTCTGGCAGCGCTGGCCAAGGTATCTTCGCCGGATGGCTCGGCGTTGACGGATGGTTGCGTGCTTTCCGATGTCGTCGTTTCCGATGGAAAAGTCTTTTTCTCGTTGACGGTCGACGCGGCGGCGGTGAAGGCCTGGGAGCCTGTGCGCAAGAGAGCAGAAGACGCTGTACGCAGTTTGCCGGGGGTGCAGTCGGCTCTGGTAGCCCTGACGGCAGAACGGGCACCAGGGGGGACGCGCGCGACACAGGCTGCGCAGAGGGGGCAGCCTCACGCCCGCGCCGCCCACCCAGCCGACAAGGTCCAGCCGGGCATTCCTGGCGTGGAGGCCGTCATTGCCGTCGCTTCCGGCAAGGGCGGCGTCGGCAAGTCGACTACCGCGGTCAACCTGGCACTTGGCCTGCGCGATCTAGGCCTGAAGGTCGGAATGCTTGACGCCGACATTTACGGGCCGTCCTTGCCAAAGTTGCTGGCCATCAAGGAAAAACCCCACACCATCGGCGGAACCCGTCTCAAGCCGATCGATCGCTATGGCCTCAGCGTGATGTCGATTGGATTCCTGATCGACGAAGAAACGCCGATGATCTGGCGAGGGCCAATGGTGATGTCGGCGATTACCCAGATGTTGCGCGACGTCGAGTGGGGCAACCTCGACGTTATGGTCGTCGATATGCCGCCCGGCACTGGAG
>JBKPLN010000089.1:0-1287 GCA_046731635.1 Pseudomonadota bacterium
CGACAGCCTTGCCCCGTCGTTCTTGCAGAAGCTCACCCGCCAATCAATCAGAAGCGTGTAGCCATAGCGTTCACGTTTTCGGGTGTATGTGTTGGAGCAGGGATTTATCCCTGCTCCCGCCTCGCAACTCGACTGGTTACCAGTCGACTATTGCGACCAGAGTTGTTGTCCACAGAGATGCGCTCGTTCGTGAATGCCGACAATCTTCTCGTCCTTCGACGAAATATAACACTCGGATAATTTTGGAACCTATTTACGGAGTCCGCCCGCGCAAAGATCGCCGCGCGGCATTCTCTCTTCCGTCGTGCCTGTAAAATCCAAGCCTTCCCATTGGTAAATTTGCGATACAAATCGCGCGCGAAGTAACCGCTCCCATGATGCCGTAATTCGCATTACGACGCGCGTGGCAACGTGATCGAAACGCGCGAGCACGCGGGCAATTTGAAAGAATGGTGAGCTTACTTCGAAGTCGATTTCTCGTTCACTGAACGTTGATCGCAATTGCAATTGTCGGGCCGGCCATGGTGTGTGCGTGATGTGGATCTTGCTGTCCCTTTGGGAGGAAATACCACACGCCAGGTGTCATTCGGCCTATTTCGGGTAATTGTTGCAGGCGCGCAGGGTCGAGACCTGCCGTGATCAGCCCGGACGCGTCGAACTCGTAAACAACGTCTTCTAGCGTGCGCCCCGGCTGAGTAGCGAAGTGAACCATGGTGCCAAGGCCGCTGTTGAAACAGTATTCGCCACTTGCCGCCGTGCGGTCGATGGCGACGTCGGGATTCGCCCGCAGAATCTTGGCGATTGCCAAAATCTCGCCTTTAGATGTGCCCTGAAGGGCCAAGACGTCAGCATATTCGCGTTTTAGCCTGGTGACTTCGTCATCGGTTTGCGATTTGTCGCCAGCGAGAAGACGGCTGCTCACAATTGAGACGGGGACAGCCAAGATTAGAAGAAGAATGCGTCGCATAATGATACCTCTGTCTGGTGTTTGAGTGACCTAACGGTATTTCGACTACATTTTGCAGTCTAATTCCCACGAGAATAAGAAAGTGCTCAGCGCGATGTCAGTCTCATTTCTGCTCGGACTGGTTTATCTGATCTCGGAATTGCTGCTGACGGTGACGCGCCGCTCGCACAGCCGCACCGGGACGAAGCAGGACCGCAGTACGTTGCGCGTCGTGTGGCTCGTAATCATGGTGAGTGTGGCGGCCGGGGTTTATGTACCGAAACATTGGCCGGCGGCGGCGCTGCCGTATCATCGGAGCTTTCTGTTCGCCGGCGTGGTGG
>JBKPLN010000090.1:0-2501 GCA_046731635.1 Pseudomonadota bacterium
CTGTATCAGTGATGCCCCTTAATGCACTGTCGATGGCGCGTGCGATGTCTGTATTTGAGCTTAGTTTTTTTTGCCATCCCACGCTATCTAATACAAAAAGTTCTCGCCGGGGCGGGTACACCATCGTCAGTGCGGGCTTCCACTCGCTCTTGTCGAAATAAAGTACATTGCCGCTATCGGTGACGGATAACGGTCTATAGAACTTTAGATATGAGATGGGTGGCCCGCTTCCGTAAGAAGCACGCCCCGATTTAAATTCATCTGAACCCCCCGATCGTGACTAGTTGCCCAACCAGAGCGCCTTAGAATATCGCATCGCCCCGACCATCGCGGACATGAATTTGCAGTCGATAGCCGTCGTGCTTCAGCTCATGCGCCCAGCCAGGCCCGGCAGGAGGCTGCTTGGCGACGATTGGCTGACACGGATGAATGAAAGCAGCAGGCGCATTCATGGGCCTACCGCGTGAGTTACGCACACGCCACAACATGGCGGCGGATATATTGCGAGAACAGGAACGGAGCAACTCTGCAAACGTTGGTTTCAGGACTGCGCTCGGGAAAGATGACGCCCTAGAAGCGGGTCGTTAGGGCCAGGTTGGTTACCGCTCGCCTGGCCATTTCTTTTGCCCCCGCGCAGTTCGAGGCCTTCGGCGTTCCCGGCACAAGAACAAACTTTGTGTCGTTGACCTTAAAATCTACCATCGGTGGGTCGCGTTGCCGCTGCGCCTTCGGTGTCGATAAAAACCCCGCCAGCAATCTTAAGGGGACTTGCAATCGCTGGCGGGGAGCCTCCGGTCGTGAAAGTCGCATAGAACGGCCTTCACATGATTAATTTTGCTGATTTGCACGCGCCTGAGGTAGGATCTTCTAATTTTATTGCTTCCTGTGTCGGCATTCTTTTCATTGCCACTGCTAGAGCAAAACCGAATCACGTTACTATGCGATCCGGTGCAAATGGGGACACATCATGAAATCCGCTATCGTCAAACGCTCTATCGTTATTGATGGACACAAGACCAGCGTCAGCCTCGAAGATGCATTCTGGAGCAGCCTAAAGAATATCGCGCGTACCGAAGGTGTACCGGTATCGAAGATGGTCACGGACATTGATAAGACGCGCGAACGCGGCAACCTATCCTGCGCAATTCGCCTCTTCATACTTGAACAGGTCCGCACGAAGGCTCTCGCCCACCCGAACGGCAAAGGTGCAAGTAGCATCGACACCAGTGCAACGATTATTGGATAGGTTAGCTCTTTCGCGCTTCAAATTGACGGATGCTGCGCCAACGCAATGATGCGCGGGCGGCCATGCCCATTGCAGCGCGGGCAGCACCGAAGCGCAACGCGGATCGGCGCGTTTTTCAATCACCACGCTTACAGTGAGATCAAGATCGCGATGACCGTGCCGCGCCTACCTTGCTACGCAATAGGGTTCCTTGCCCCCTAGGTGACAAAGGCCCGGGCGGCAGGCGCTGACGCATTGACCTTTCCGATGACCACGGGCGAACTGCCATGCCGGAACCGTGGGTTGGCGTGAGGCGTTATATCGGCGGACTTCGCCTGCACGCTGGCAAGTACATCCTAGGTACTACAGCCCCAACGGGTACTGGCGTGCAGGCGCTTCCGCTCCAGAAAAATCCGACAGCGCCAGCAGCAACTCGGACGACCGATGGAACGTTCTAACTTATGAACGCGCTCTTCCGTCGTTATCTAATCGCTGCAGAATTGCGGACAACTCGTCCGGGACCGGCTCAACTAATGTTTCTGCGCACCACGATTTCATCACTGGTGTTAGCGCATCAACGATTACATGTCGTCCCTGAGGCACCAGATAACGCGGTGGCACGATCTGCATAAGCGTAGGGAGTTAGTGGTACTGAACAATCCACTGACAGAGCTTAAACGAGCCAAAATAACAATCATTATCTAGAATTAAGTATCGCAAATTTTTTGCTAACATCTGCGTTCCTGACAACACGAGAACATCCTAGAAAGGGGCCAGGCGATGGTGATCAACCTGGCCCCACAACTAGGGGAGCGGAGTTAACCAGTTGCGGAATTTCAAAAAGACAAGCCGTGTGTAGTAGGCTATCCGATTAGCCGCCGTGGTTGGTCAGCCGCTAAGTTCGCAATCTAACATACGGAATACGCGGTTTGAGTCGGCTCCGGCTACGCAAATACGCATACTGTCTTTATAACTTCGCGATGGCGGGCTGGCGGTGGCGATCTACAAATTGATTGCGAATGGCTCCTTCGGCCCCGATGAAATCGAGGTCATGAAGGCCGCTTATGAAGCCGCCTTGGTCGACGTGGGCGTTACCAACCGAGACGATCCCATCGCCGAGCTTATTGCAAAGTCGATTGTCAACGTGACAGCCAGCGGCGAGCGTGACCCCAAACAGGTAATGGAACGCGCCCTAAATGCCTTAGGCGTTCGGAGATCTGTTGCAGCTGTGTCTCAAAATCCGCCCACCGAATTCCCACAGCATTACGATTTGGCC
>JBKPLN010000091.1:0-2178 GCA_046731635.1 Pseudomonadota bacterium
CTATTTAGCGTCTGTTTTACGGCGGTTGTTCCCGTCCTTCTGGCCTGAGAATGGAACAGCTCCGCGAGCTTGAGTAGTTCGTCTTTGCGGGACATGGTACTTCCTTCAGTTTTTAGCCCCGCCGGCCGTTCAACGCCGTTCGCCAAGATGTCGTTCCGCGTCCGAATTGGACTAGCCAAAATCGAGGGTCCGTCACCAACCGCAAATATTCTGGTCCTGGCGCGGCCCGCGGGTAACTCCTATTGTTCTTTATCTCCGGCACGCCCATTTATAGAGGCAAGCGCTGACGTGTCCGAAGAGCTGCCCATAAAACGGCGACGTACCGAAGTCTCCGTTCCAATTGGCAGCCATGGTGCCCATCGGCAGGCACAATTTCAAATGTCGACTTTGGTTCGTACCGCGGGTGCCATCGGCACCCGGATTGTGCATGTCGTGGCCCGGGGCGATGCCTTGGCCATCGGGCCCATCAACCGCTCGATCGAAGAGGAACGCCCGTGCAGGTTCTCGTCCGTGACAACAATGTCGACCAAGCCCTCAGGGTGCTGAAGAAAAAGATGCAGCGCGAGGGCGTCTTCCGCGAGATGAAGCTCCGCGGCCATTACGAAAAACCCTCCGAGAAGAGAGTCCGGGAGAAAGCGGAAGCCATCCGCCGCGCCCGCAAGCTCGCCCGCAAAAAGATGCAGCGCGAGGGTCTGCTGCCGATGAAGCCTCGGGTGATCCCAGGGGCCCCCGGAAGAGGCGGCCCCGCGCGCGCCCCCCGCTTCTGATCTCGGAACAACCGTAGCCGGCACCCTCGATAAAAATCGAGGCGAGCCTTTTCCAGGCACCGTCAGCTCAGCGTCGATTGTGGAGATTCATGGCAAGCAAGATCAAGGTAATGCGGCCGAAGGTAGAGATGCTGGAGAAGGAGCGTCCCGAGACCCCGCTGCTTGACCTTTCCGACGCCGCGGTCAAGGCGCTGATCCGCAGCGCCAAGAAGCGCGGTTATGTCACCCACGACCAGATCAACGCGTTGCTATCCTTGGAGGAGGTCAACTCCGAGCAGATCGAGGACATCCTGGCGAAGTTCAGCGAGATGGGCGTCAACGTGGTCGAGAGCGAGAAAGCCGAGCCCGAAAATGAGGGCGCGCGCGAGGAGCCCGACGACGAGGAGGAGAGCGGAGGCCAGCTGGTCGAGGTCAAGCCCAAGCTCCCGGTCAAGTCCGGGGCCAAGGACCCCGCCGAGCGCACCGACGACCCCGTGCGCATGTATCTCCGCGAAATGAGCTCGGTGGATCTCCTTTCGCGCGAGGGTGAAATCGCCATCGCCAAACGCATTGAGGCCGGCCGCGAGGCGATGATCGCTGGGCTGTGCGAAAGCCCGCTCACCTTCCAGGCCATCATCATCTGGCGCGACGAACTTAACAGCGGAAAAGTTTTCCTTCGCGACGTCATCGACCTTGAAGCGACCTACGCCGGCCCCGACGCCAAGCGGATGCAGGTGCCGGTGATCATCGGACCCGACGGCAAGCCGATCATTCCCGTGGTCGGCACGCCCGTTCCCGGCGCGCCGCATCTGCAGATCGTGCAGCCGGTAGCGCCGCCCGCCGCCCCGCCTGCCGCGACACCGTTTAGGGCGCCCGGCGAGCCCGCCGCCGAAGGCGAGGAGAAGGACCCGGGCGAGGCCGCCGCCGAGGGCGATTACGACGAAAACGACACGGAGAATTCGCTGTCGCTCGCAGCGATCGAAGCCGAACTCAAGCCGAAAGTGGTCGAGACCTTCAACACCATCGCGGATTCCTTCAAGCGTTTGCGCCGCCTGCAGATGCAGGACATCGAATTCCGCCTGAAGAACGCCTCACTGTCACCGGCGCAGGAGCGCAAATACAAGAAGCTGAAGGAAGAGATCATCACCGAGGTGAAGTCGCTGCGGCTCAACCAGGCGCGCATCGATTCGCTCGTCGAGCAGCTCTACGACATCAACAAGCGCCTCGTCTCCAACGAAGGCCGGCTGATGCGGCTTGCCGAAAGCTACGGCGTCATCCGCGAGGACTTCCTCAAGCAGTACATGGGCGGCGAACTCGACCCGCGCTGGCTCAACCGCGTCTCGAAACTGTCCGCAAAAGGCTGGAAGAATTTCGTTGCCAAAGAGAAGGACCGTATCAGGGAGATCCGCTCACTGGTGCATGAGCTCGCCGC
>JBKPLN010000092.1:0-7476 GCA_046731635.1 Pseudomonadota bacterium
GATCAATACTTTCGTAGCCAGCGACAATCGCGCTGAAAAGAATGATAAAAACGATAATGACCCCGGCAAAGTCTTCGACTCGACCATAGCCGAAGGTAAAACGCTTGTTGGGGGGCTTACGTGCCAAAAGAAATGCGATGCCTAGCGGTATGGCTGTTGCCGCATCGCCAAAATTGTGGATGGTGTCCGCCAGCAAGGCCACGCTCCCCGACACAATAACGACCGCGACTTGCATCAGAGCGGCGATCATCAGCACGACGAACGACCATTTCAGCGCCCAAAGGCCTTCGGCGGTGGTGGTTATGGATGGATCAACGATGCCATGACTGTGGCCGTGGCCCGTCCCTTCATCGTCATGTTGCTCCCATGACCATGTGCATCGTGGCGATGATGGTGTGTCATGAGATGCCTCCACACTATTTCATGATCCTGCGGTTCGTTCACACCACGCTGATGGCGCGAGCCATCTTTTTTCTCGTGACAGACTATTGCGTGACGTATCGAGCTGTCAGCGTGTGCGTGTGCGCGCCGCGTCGGAAATTGGCCGAGAACACGACGCGGACCTTCGCCCCGACGGGGGCCTCCAACTTGCCCGCCAAAATGTTCGGCGCCGCGGGCTCCAACGTAACCGTGATCGTCTTTCCCCCTTCCTGGACAGTGGCCCGTCCCTGCATGTCCTTGGTCGGTAGCGCCGAACCGTCGTCATCGCGGAGATAAAATACGATCTGCTGGCCTTTGAGCACCAGTTCGATCGGGTGTCCTTGAGATGTGGCCACGATCCCTCCATTCGGGCCCTTGCTCGATTGCGCGTGGGCGAGAGGCACAATTGCGACAACCGTGAGGAGACATGCGATCGGTACATATTTCAACATGAAGAACCTCCTGGTGCGGATCGTTAGAACACTTCGGACGGGGACAGCGCCTCGGCTTTCTTCGCCGCGAGCCGCTCGAGCGGCCGTTTGCCGAACGTCAGGAACATGATCGGCGTCAGCAAGGTATCGAGCAGCGTCGCGCTCAAAAGGCCGCCAAAGATCGTCACCGCGACCGGGTGCAGGATTTCTCGCCCCGGCTCGTCTGCGCCGATGAGCAGAGGTGTGAGTGCCAGACCAGTGGACAAGGCGGTCATCAGCACGGGCGTTAGTCGTTCAAGGCTTCCACGGATGACAAGAGCGGGACCGAATTGCTCGCCCTCGTAAAGCGCAAGGTTGATGTAGTGCGAAATCTTGAGAATGCCGTTGCGGGCGGAGATGCCGGCGAGGGTGATGAAGCCGATCATCGAGGCGACCGACAGCGGCTGTCCCGCGATGTGCAGTGCGATCACGCTGCCAACCAACGCCAGCGGAATGTTGGCCATGACCGTAAAGGCAAGTATGGCGGAGCGATAGCGGCTGTAGAGCACGATGAAAATGAGGGACAGCGACACCAGCGAGAGGCCGGCGATACGCCGGCTGGCCTCTTCCTGCGCCTGGAAGGCACCTTCCAGAACCGTCGTATAGCCTTGCGGAAGTTTGAACTCTGCCAGGAAGCCGCGAATGTCGGCTGCGATGGCTGCCATATCGCGCCTTGTGTCACCATTGCCAAAAACGACAATGCGCCGCCGCGCGCCCTCGCGTTGAACCTGGTTCGGCCCATCGGTTTCGGTCACTTCAGCAAACAAGCCCAGCGGCACGTGCCCCGCAGGCGTGGCGATCAGAAGATCGCGAAGCCCGGTCATCGAACGATCCTGATCGGACAGGCGCATGACCACGTCGAAACGCCGATTGCCATCGAAGATCTGCGATACCCTCCGGCCGTTTGCGAGCGTTTCCAGGGCCTGGGTCACACCCGCCGGCGTTAAGCCGTAAAGAGCTGCGCGTTCGTAGTCCACCTGAATGCGCAGCTGGGGGATCATTACCTGCTTCTCGATCTGCAAATCGACCAAGCCCGGCACTCTCGCCAACCGCTCTCGCGCCGTCTCGGCGAGCCGCCGCAATGTTTCGAGGTCTTCGCCAAAGATTTTCAGGACGACCTGGGCGCGCACGCCCGATTGCAGATGGTCCAGCCGATGGCTGATCGGCTGGCCGATGGCAACCGACACGGGAAGTGTCGAAAGTCGCTCACGAATGTCCGCGTATATCTCGGCCTTGGGGCGTGCCGAGGGCGAGAGATCAACGTCCACCTCGCTGAAGTGGACGCCCTCGGCATGTTCGTCGAGTTCGGCGCGACCAGTGCGTCGTCCCACCGACCGGACCTCGGGAACCTGGGCCAACAGACGTTCTGCGATGAATCCGAGGCGATGCGATTCCGCCAGCGAGATGCCTGGAGTGTATTGGAGCGAGAGCACGAGCGTGCCTTCGTTGAACGGGGGCAGGAAGCTGCGCGGCAAAACCATCGCGGCAAAACCGGACGCGGCTACTGCACCGACCACCCCGATCACAACGAGTTGGCGATGGCTAAACGCCCACCCGAGCAGCGCCCTATTCGCGTCTTTAAGTCGGGTGACGAGGAAATTGTCCTGCTCGCGGGCGCCGCGTCGTCCTGCCAACAGGTAATAGGACAGGACCGGCGTGACAGTTACCGAGGTCAAAAGCGACGCGAGGATGGAGACGATGTAGGCGACCCCGAGCGGAACGAAGAGGCGTCCTTCGATTCCGGGTAAGGCAAACAGCGGAACGAACACCAGCACGATGATGAGAGTGGCGTAGAGAATGCCAGAGCGCACCTCCTGGCTCGCCGCGGCGATCACTTCCAACACGGGGCGAGGATCGGACAGGGCGGGGTTCTCCCTGAGGCGCCTGAGGATATTCTCGACGTCGACCACCGCGTCGTCCACGAGTGCGCCGATGGCGATGGCGAGACCTCCAAGGGTCATGGTGTTGATTGTGAGCCCAAATACGCTAAAGACTAGGATCGTGACGAGAACCGAGATGGGGATCGCGGTCAGCGACACCAGCGTCGCGCGGACGTTCATCAGAAATATGAACAGGATTACGGCAACGATGGCAGCGGCCTCCAACACGACGCGTTCGACGTTCTTGACCGACGTCTCAATGAAGGTCGCTTGGCGAAACTGAACATTCGTCGCAGACAAGCCGGCCGGCAGCGTGCGTTGGATGTCGGCGAGGGCCTTCTCGATTCGTCGCGTCAGGTCCACGGTGTCCGCGTCAGGCTGCTTCTGGATGCTGATGATGACGGCTGGTTTGCCATTGTAGCCGGCACCGCCTCGCTTGATGCGCGGCGCATAATCAACCTGCGCAACCTGCTTGAGGATGATCGGCTGATCGTTTCGCACAGTGACGATCGTATTGGCGAGGTCGTTCAATTGCCTGGTCAGCCCGACATTACGGATCAGGTACTCGCGGCCATATAAATCGACATAGCCGCCGCCAGTATTTGTGCCGAAGCGGCTCACGGCCGTCTCGATCTGATCATGAGTAACGCCAAGGGTCTGCATGGCAGCCAAGTTAGGTGTCACACGGTACTGACGGACTTCACCGCCGATCGGGATCACCTGCGCCACACCGGCCAGGGCGAGTAGTTGAGGACGGAGAACAAAATCCGCTTCCTCGCGGACGTCCATCGGCGAGACGCGGCCATCGCTCGTCAATGCGATCAGCATGATTTCGCCCATGATCGAGGTCACCGGGCCCATCTGCTGGGTTACGGTCCGGGGCAGCTGCTCGCGAATCAGTCCCATACGTTCCGACACGAGTTGGCGCGCGCGATAGACATCTACGCCCCAGTCGAATTCGACGTAGACGACCGAGAGCCCGATGCCGGACACGGAACGGACACGGACGACGCCGGGCATACCGGTCATCGCCGTCTCGGTCGGGAAGGTGACGAGCTGTTCGACCTCTTGCGGCGCAAGACCTTCCGCTTCGGTCATGATGGTGACGGTCGGACGGTTGATGTCAGGGAACACGTCTATCGGAATGCGCGGCAGAATGAACGAGCCATAGCCGATCAGGATGATTGCTGCCGCAAGGACAAACAGACGATTCCGCAGACTGTTCGTGACAAGGATTCGGAACATCGGTCCGCCTACCGGATTTGGTTAACGAGGCCGGCGCCGCTGATCACCACGCGGTCGCCTTGCACGAGGCCGGCAGCGATGATCAGGCGCGTCGCATCGAACGGCCGGGTTCGCACGGGCCTCGCCTCGAAGCGCTCCGGTTCGAGGGACAGCCACACCACCGCCTCCCCGTTGGCGCTGCGCACCACCGCATCCCTTGGAACGATCAGGCCGGTGACCGGCGCACCGCTCTTCGCCGTCACTGTCAGGGGCTGACCGATGCTGAGATTGGCGGGCGGGTCGGAAATCGTGAATTGCACGATCGAAGCCTGCTGTTGCAAAGCTCGGCTGAAGCCGCGGAACGACAGTGACAGTACCTGGCCGCTTGTCGTGATCGCTGTGGCGTCCGCAAGCGAGGCCGGATCGAGCCCACCGTACACGAATGCTTCGATCAATAGACCCTGAGGGTCGACGATCTGGAACAGGGAGTCCTGGGCCTCGACGACTTGCCCAGCCACGACTTTGACGGCGGCGATAACGCCCTCGGTCGGCGCGCGCAACAATTCCAGTTCGGTACGCGAGGTGCGCACGGCTTCTCGGCGCTGGCGCAAGCCTACGAGTTCCGTCTCCAGGTCATTGACTTGGCTTTGAGGCACTGCGCCGCGCTCGGCGAGCGGTCGGAGGCGCCGAATTTTTGATTCGGCCACGGCGATCAACTGTTCAATCTCGCCCGTTTTTTCGGAGATCGTCGTTCGGTCGGCAAGTGGAAGGTACGGATCGATTTGAACGAGCGGCTCACCCTTGCGGACGGACTGCCCGATGCGTGGAAGTCCGCCATCGAGCGGTACGACACGCCCCCCGTGGAGGCTCTGAACGACGCCGGTCCGGTTCGGGTCGCCGATCACACGCGCGATAAGAGTGACCGCCGGGCTTGCGGTGACCGCCTCGGCCGCCGCTGTGCGGACCTCCAGCAGTCGTTGGGTCGGCTTGGCGAGGAACGCCGCACCGCCAGGAAGTCGACGAGGTGCGTCGCTCATATCTGAGAGCATTTTTTTGGCGGGGCTGCCCGGCGGCTGATCCTCCGCTCTGATGGTAACGGCGAGAAATCCCGCAAACACGAGCATCGAGGCTGCTGCGGTTGCGGCGATCGGGCGGCTTCGGTGTCTGTATCGAGTGAACAGAATGCCTAGGCCGAGAATTGCAAGGGTGAGCGCAACAGGATGGCGGATGGCCCACGGAACCGCGGTGATCCATCGCGACCATGTCGTCACACGGCCTGATGCTGCCGCTTCACTCACATCCTGTGACAGGCTGAGCGTCCCGATTAGGAGATCGTCTCCGTCTTTTTCCGAAATATTGAAGACTACCTCGATCGTTCCCGATCTTGGAACATGAGGACTTAACAACGTGTAGGTGCCGTCGTCCGACAGCTGAGTATTGGCTGGCTCGGCATCTGCGATTGTGACGGTTACCTTCGCTCCAGTTACCGGTTCGTTCGACGGAACTCGGTCGAGGTAGATTGAAAGGCGATCATTCCTGAAAATCCCCACCAGCTCGTACGTTTCGGACTGGGCGACGATGCGCGGAAACGTCGATGCAGCGAGAAGCGCGCGTTCGGAATCGTCCTTATCATGCCCGCCTTCATGCGCGACCCCAAAATGCGGGCCGAGCGCGAGGGCAGCAATCGTTAGAATCGTAGCGACGAGATTGCCGCTGAACGGCCGCAGTGGGCTTGGGCGAACTGGAACCATGGATGACCCCGAAAATGGCACGCGGAGGCGCGGGCGGCGCGGGGCCACCCGCCACTAAGCGATGCTGGGGGTACTCGGCGGGCGCGTCAGGGATTCCGGTTCAACGCCTAACAGAAGCCGTTGCGGCAGGCGTTCGACAGGACCGGCGATCTCAAACGGAACAGCGCATTCCGGAGCCGCTGGCGTCGTCGCGGACGTACAGCTTACGTTCCAAATCTGCACCTCGTGATCCAGATCGTGATCGCGCTGATCCGAGGGGAGATGCACGTGTCCGGCGACATTGCGATCGCCCCCGGAAAGAACATGGCCGATCGAGCCGTGAAAATGGATCGGACCGCTTGTGGTTTCCGCCGCTTCCGGCATTAGCCCGACCGCAGCCGCCGCCTGTGCGACAAGCGCACTGGTTCCCTGCAAAAGGAACGCAGCCACCGCCAACAGCATCAAGAAGCTGCTGATAGCGTGCTGGCAAGCATGCGCGCGTGTTCGCATTTGCCGAAATTAGGTTATCCTGCTGCACAGAGCAAGACAACGGAGCCAAAGGAGTGGGCCAGCAGTAAATTTCGACCAGCCAACGACACAATTAACCATTACATCGGTTCCGTGGAAGGAGCTTTTTTGTGAAATTCGATGGGATTGGCGCTGTGATTTCCCTGACTTTGTGTGCGGCATTTGCTTTGGCCGCCCGAGATGCGGTTGCCTCGAACAGCCAACGGCATCCGACAACCAGGCTGGCTCAGGCAAGCCCAGACACGACGGCGAGTTCAATCGCGAATTTGCAAGGTATTGGTCTCACCGCTTCGCACAAGCAGATTATTTACGATGGTGTTACCAACGAGCAGGAGCAAACCTTTTCTGGCGACCTAAGCCTTAGCGTCGGGAGTACGATTCCAGACTCGCTTACTCTCAATGCCGTGCCGATCGCGGTGAAGGATCAGATCGGTCTGCTGAAAGATTTTAAGTTCGTAAAGCTGGCCGGCGACAATATTTTGATCGTCGATCCAGCCACCCGTAAGATCATGGACATCGTAACGAAGCAAGAAGCCGGGCGATGACGCGTCGGATAAAGTTGTCCGCGTATGGCCCGTAGCAGACATTCAGCTCGCGCTCTCGAATGTCCGAGGTAAAGCGGACATGGCAATTGCACTGCGAAATGTCCGCTTTTGGCCCAAAGCAGACATGGCCGCGTGCACCGCACATGTCCGCTTTCGGGGGTAAAGCGGACATGACGAAGCGCAAATATCCGCTTTTGCAGTCGCGATTGGGAGTAAAGCGGACATGGCTTGTTGCGCCTGCTTTGACCTAAAGCGGACATGACAGCTGCTCCGATACGTCCTAGCCTTTGGTCCCCGCAAAAGGGAGGCACCATCATGATTACAGAGATTGTGCTTTGGAAAATGCCAAAAGGAATGAGCCGCAACGACATCATAAATAAATTCAGGGCGAGTGTTCCGACATGGCAAGCCAATCCAAACTTGATCCACAAGGCTTTTCTCTTTGACGAGAAATCGCGGCGCGGCGGTGGTGTCTATTTGTGGAAGAACATCGAGGCCGCGAAACTTGCGCACGGACCAGCATTTAAAGATCGCATCAATGCAGTTTTTGGCGACCGGCCCGATTTTCAATATTTCGGTTCGCCAGTCGTGATAGATAACGTTGCCAAGTAAGTCCATATCACGCTTGATGCAAACTGATCGTCTTGAGTAGCAAATCAGCTGCGTGGGTGTCTGTAAC
>JBKPLN010000093.1:0-3761 GCA_046731635.1 Pseudomonadota bacterium
CCTTCTTTCTTGTCCTTGATATCTTCGCGGATCACAGGTGCATCGGCGGACATCGCCTTGAGGGGATCCACGTTGCACGGCAGAGCTTCATACTCGACCTCGACCAGTTCGGCCGCATCCGCCGCCGTGTAACGGTCCTCGGCGATGACAAAGGCCACTTCCTGGTTCTGGAACAGCACTTTGCCGTCGGCGAGCACCATCTGCACGTCGCCGGCAAGCGTCGGCATCCAGGCGAGATTGACGGTCTTGAGCGTTTCCGCGGTGATCACCGCAACCACGCCAGGAACCGCTGCCGCCTTGGTCGTGTCGATCTTCTTGACACGGGCGTGGGCATGCGGCGAGCGGGTGAAATCGCCGTACAACATGCCGGGCAACTTGAGGTCGTCGACGTAATTGCCCTTTCCTTGAACGAATCGAATGTCCTCAACGCGTTTGCGCTTGCAGCCCATGCCCTGAAGCTTTTCGGCGCGTTCGGCGGAGGTGGGGGTTGCTTCGTTCATTCTGCGGCCTCCTGCAACGGCACGCCGCTCATCTTGGCGGCAGCGTATTGAATGGCTTTGACGATGTTCTGGTAGCCCGTGCAGCGGCACAGGTTGCCTGCAATGCCGAAGCGAATTTCCTCCTCGGTCGGATTCTTGTTTTCCTGCAGCAGGCGATAGGCGCGCGTGATCATGCCCGGCGTGCAAAACCCGCACTGCAGGCCGTGCATTTCACGGAAAGCGTCCTGCAGCACGTGCAGCGTGCCGTCCGCCGCGGCCATGCCTTCTATAGTGCGGATATCGGCACCGTTCGCCTGCAGCGCGAACATTGTGCAGGATTTCACCGACTTGCCGTCGAGATCGACCGTGCAGGCGCCGCAGTGGCTGGTTTCGCAGCCGATATGCGGACCTGTCAGATTCAATTGTTCGCGCAGAAAATGGATGAGTAGCGTGCGCGGTTCGACCAGCTCCTCCACTTTCTTGCCATTCACGGTCATGGAAACCTGCGATTTCGCCATTGGTCCCTCCCGAAAATCAGGCGCCGGCGCGCGCTATGGCGCGGGCGATGGCGCGCGTCAGCATCACGCCCGCCATTTTTGTCCGGTATGCCGCCGATCCGCGGCCATCGGAGGCCGGTGACGTGATCGCTTCTGCAGCGGCCACCGCCTTTTTCACTGTCGCGGCATCGAGCGCCGAACCGGTCAGGATCTTCCCGGCTTCTTCAGCCCATAGCGGCGTTTCTGCGACGTTGGTCAGGCCGACCGAGCAAGTGGCGACCTTGCCGCCGTTCATGGTTAGCACAACCGCCGCAGCCGCCGTCGCGTAGTCGCCGATCTTGCGCTTGAGTTTCTCGTAGGCATAGCCATGTCCGGCCGCCGGCACTGGAATGCGAATTGCAGTCACAAGCTCGCCGGGCTTGAGCGCCGTCAGATAGGCGCCCTGGTAAAATTCGCGCGCCGCAATGCGGCGCTCGCCGGATTTGCTCACGGCGTGATATGTCGCATTAAGGCACATCATGACTGCCGGCATGTCATTGCCGGGATCGCCATTGGCGACGTTGCCTCCGATAGTGCCCACATAACGCACCTGCGGATCTGCAATTTGCAGCGAGGTTTCGCGCAAGATTGAAATCCTGTTGGAGAGCAGCTCCGAACCGACAAGCTCATGCTGTGTCGTCATCGCTCCAACGACGATGTCGCGACCGTCTTCGCGAATCCCCTTGAGATCGCCAATGTCGGAAAGATCAATGAGATGCGCCGGGCTTGCGAGCCGCAGTTTCATCATTGGAATAAGACTGTGCCCGCCGGCAATGGCTCGGGCGTCTTCGCCCAGGCTGCCGAGCAGGCCGACCGCATCCTTGATCGATGTGGGACGATGATAGGCAAAGGGCCCCGGTATCATAGGCATACCTCCCCGGACGCCCCGACCGGTCGGCTTTTACAGCCCACTCGCAGTCCCTGAGGCGGGCGTCCTGTTACTATGATTGCCGGAAGCGTGACGAAAGTGCGTCGCAGCAGCAGAGGCGGGCTGCAAACGGTGTCCTCTTCCGGTTCGTGATGTTCATTGCAGCGACGGCAAGTATAAGTTGGAACAATCCTGATTCAAATATAGTCCTGCCGCATCGGACAAAAACAGAGCCCCGGACTTCGGGCCGGGGCTCTGCAGCGCATGCGGGCAGTTAGTGAGTGTACCACCCCTCACTGCACCTCGACGATCTCGACCCAGTTCGCGCCGTTGCCGGCCGGATAACGATTGGGCTCGCTCAGCTTTCCAGTGCCTTGGTCGATCTTGTAGCCCGACAGGCGGTCCGACTTTTCGCCCGAGGCGATGAGATATTGGCCGGTGGGATCGATCCTGATTCCGCGCGGCTGAGCCTCGGTCGCAAAGTTCGCGACATAGGCGAGCTTGCCTGTCCCAGGCGCGACGCTGAACAACGCAATCTTGTTGGTCGTTCGCTCCGTCGAATACAGGAATTTGCCATTCGGCGTGATCTGAATATCCGCCGCCCACACTTTTGGCCTGTCATCCTTCGGCGCGGCCGGCGCAGACGCCGGCGCGGCACCGACCGGCGCCTGCGGCGCGCCCCAAACAAGGCCGGCTTCCGGCGGCACGGAGCTGATGCCCTCAACGAGAGTCAGCGTTCCCTTGCCGGAATCAATCGCATACTGGGTGACATGCCCCGACAGCTCGTTCAGCACATAAAGATTCTTATTGTCGGGCGATACGACGATGCGGCGCGGACCGTGACCTGCTTCAGGGCTGACCGCGGGGGGCTCGTTGGGCGTGAGCTTCCCCGTCTTGCTGTCGAGCGTGAACTGCAACACCTGGTTGGCGCCGAGCGTGGCGGCATAAACGAACTTGTTGCTGCGGTCGGGCACGATCGAATGTGCATTGCGGCCGGTCGGAATGACCTGGACCGCCTCCGATTCCACCAGGCCGTTTTCGCCGATCGGGCTCACTGCGAGCTTGTCGCCGCCGTATGAAGCCGTAAACAGAAAGCGTCCCGCTTGGTCGGTCGAAACATAAGGCATGCTGTCGGGAAGCGGTGCGGATGCTTTCTGCAACAGTGCGCCGGTTGCGGAATCAATGGCGTAGGTCAACACGCGCGTCGGCTGCGAGCGCACGACCGCGTAGAGATATTTTTTATTGGGGCTCACGGCCATCGGCATGACCATCTTGGCGGCCTCGGCTTTGCCAATCGACGTGAGGGCGCCAGTGGTCGTATCCATCAGGAACGCATCGATATTCCCGTCCTGCGCATTCGAAACGTAGACAAATGTCTTGGCCTCGGACATCGAGGTTACTCCGGCTACAAACAGCAGCGCGAGCGCAACGCCCGCCGCTCCACTCCTCGTTTTCATTTTCCTCTCCCTGCCTTTTGGCAAAGGGCATCTTTCGGCCGCACCCGCGTTTCCAGCAGAGGTTGCTCGACGCAAAAGTGCGATCCGCGCACCCTTTCGACATGTTATAGTAAAATCGCGGGAGTGAACCGGCTTTCTTCGGCGGGGGACGGGACTATTGGTTAAGCCACCCGCAGTGTCTTTGAAACGCAGCATATAGAAATTGCCAGAAACGAGCCGATTGATGTCACTATAAACTTGAGGTTGTTTATGAACGACGTGACTCACGATCAAACCGAAGACGCGACGCTCACTCATGAAATCTCCGATGACATCCTGGAAACCGCAGCGTTCTCGGGAAACGGGCGAATGAATAACTTCACCCAATGGATGTGCACCGCTTTGTTTTTTTGCCCCGGGCCCTAGCGGCGAGATCGAGTAT
>JBKPLN010000094.1:0-2415 GCA_046731635.1 Pseudomonadota bacterium
CAGTGCGCCATCGACGCCGCGCTCGCATTGGGGCTGCTCGGGTGGAGAAGGAAGTAGCGGAAGGCCTTGAACCGCATTGGTGTTGGCCAGATCGATCCCTCTCTCTGATTAATTATCGGGTTTTTTGGCTGACAACGTCTCTTGATTGTTTTTCTCAGCCGCCCTCCGGGAATCGCGGGTACGCCTATGCGTCGATCGGTCTACGCCTTTAGGAGCACCGCCTTCATTGATCCATCGTGCAATGGATTTCTTGCTTGGGTCGTGCGGGCGTTGTTTGGGCTTGTCTGTCATAGGGCAAGTATGCGCTTGTTTACGGCCGAGCGTTAATCGAAAAAGTTGGGCTATGGCTGTCAGAGCTGCGAAAAAAGGAGACCGGGCAATAGACTGGACTGGGCGGCATGGGGGCGAACGGTCACCCACTCAACGCGTTCTCCGGTTCTACGATTGCGGCCATCTGATTCAAAGGCCTCAATTCAAACATAGCCCTCACCATTTCAAACCCATGCAAAGGACAACGGGCATTCACAGTGAATTTGGGACCGTGCTGGATTGGAGGACAGATGCCAGCCCATCCCTATATGGATTACCTCGACGCATATGAACCAAATCCCGGTTCACCTGAAGCGGTGCCTTAACGCTCGGCCCGACCAGTTAGTTGCCGAGATTGGTAATTGGGAAATGCGGCAGCTATTTAGGAATAACTTGTCGCCATGTCCCCTAATGACCCCACAACGGACCCTGCATCCCAATTCAGGTGTTTCAGAATTTTTATTTGAATGCCCAAAACGCTATGATCCAAACTCATGCTTCCGAACGCGAATGGAGGCTGAGTGAAGGAGCCCTGTCATTGAAAAGGAAAGCAAAGACGCAGATTTATAGAGTAATCAATCTTATACAGACTGCTGCTGTCAATGGGCCCAGACTTGTTTTGATCGAGCCGCTGTCGCAAGGCGACCGGGCTTTCAATTCAACTTACCTAGCGGAACCCATGCTGGTCCGTAACCTCGCTCCGAACATGTCGGGCGAAAGGAGACGTCATGCAGTTACCTAAATTCTTCCAAGGAGATTCACTCACGCGTCTCGCTCAAGGTGCGGCCGTGGGCGCCGTCGCCACGATGATCATCGGCTTTAACTGGGGTGGATGGGTCCTGGGGAAAACCGCTGAGACCGACGCAACGCAGCGTGTAAATGCTGCGCTGGTGCAAGCTTATGGGCCTGTATGTATCGAAAGATTCAAGCTTCAGCCCAACGTGGAAGCGAAGTGGGTTGAGCTCACGAAGGTCGACACATGGCGCCGCGACGCCTACATCAAGGACAGCGGCTTTGCGACGCCTCCAGGCTCGACCTCGCCGAATGCCGCAGTCGCGGATGCATGTGCAGACGCGCTCAGCAAAATAATCGCCATGCAGACACCGGCCGCGAAGTGACGTCGGTATGGTGGGCCGATCCGAAGAGGACCGTAAGATGTGGCTCTATATCCAGACGTCGCTTCCGATACTGTCAATCAGTTTGACGGCCGCAATCTGCTTTGGCGTAGCGTCATTCGTTATGGGACAAGCAAAATCTGGTACTGGCCACTTCTGATGACCCTAGCAGTGACCCGTTTGCAGATTTTGGATGATGTGAGCAATCTTATACAGACGCGGATGCGCAGCTTGATGTGATCGATAGCGCCATTGACGCAGTTAATTCGTAGGAGGACGAGTTATGACCCAATGGTTTGTGCCGCCGATCGTCATACCGGTGGCTATAGTCGCCTACTTTGTCGCGCTTGTATTTTATCGACATTTCGTCGGTGCCTGAAATCGAAGCGAACCCGACCCTGAAGAATTACTTGCCCTCGTCGCGCTCCAAGAAGGTGACCCAAACCGATGAGCATTCGAACGACCCGCAAAATTGTCAAATTCGGCAATCCCTTCACGATGGAAGGGGTTGGCCGAGTTTTGCCCGCCGGCAATTATGAAGTCGTGACAGACGAGGAGTTGATCGAGGGACTATCGTTTCCCGTCTATCGCCGTGTTGCGACGATGATGCTAGCTCCTACACAAACTTCCCATTCGATCGAGATGTAGACCATCGACCCGCGCGATTTCGCGGCCGCAGTGGAACGCGATACATTGGCCATAAAAGCCGTGCTGCCATGACGGTTCATTCTGCCGAAGGGAAGGCTGCTGCGGATATCATTCAAGCGAATATCGATAAATTACTGCTGACGACCGAAACCTGCAACGCCAAGACGGGGGTCGCAATGTCACAATTTTACGGCTCTGCTCCGAACGAAATCGTAGATCCCGCGTGTAGCAAATGCCGCGCGCCAATGATTCTCACAAGCATTGAGGAAAAATATCCTGGTTACCACCGGCGAACGTTTGAGTGCTCAGCATGCGGCGCCACTATGACGGAATGGGCTGGCCA
>JBKPLN010000095.1:0-8440 GCA_046731635.1 Pseudomonadota bacterium
GATCCGAAGTTCTTCATCGAATGGCCGAAGGGCCAGCTGCCGCACCAGGTCCGCCTGCAGGGCGGAGATTGCTCTTCGGACTCGTACTGTTATCCCTGACTCCAGTTGCAGCCACACAGAGGCTTGCCGCACCGCGCGCGAAATGTCGCATTGAATCCATGAGTGATACGCCCGCGCAGCTCGGACCTTGGCTCGCGCTGGCCGGGTTGGGACTGTTTCACGGCATCAATCCGGCCATGGGCTGGCTGTTTGCAGTCGCGCTCGGTCTGCACCGGCACAGCCAGAACGTAGTGTTTCTGTCGCTGGTACCGATCGTTGTTGGCCATGCACTGGCCGTCACCGCAGTGCTGGTCGTGGTTCTTGCGCTCGGCCTGGTTCTTCACTGGACGATCCTCGGCCGGATCGCCGGCATCGTGCTCATCGGTTGGGCGATCTGGCATGCCCTGTACGGTCACCGCCGCCGGGTGCGCATCGGCATGCAGACCGGGATGGCAGGACTCGCGTTGTGGTCGTTTCTCATGGCGAGCGCGCATGGCGCCGGGTTGATGCTGATCCCCATCGTGGTGCCCCTTTGCCTTGCGGCGACCGCGGCACAGGGACTTACGCTGAACACCGCCTTGCCCGTCTCGCTCGCTGCCGTCACCGTTCATGCGGGAACAATGCTGGCGACGATCGCGCTCATCTCAATCGTCGTCTACAGGTGGATCGGCGTCGAGTTTCTCACGCGTCGATGGATCAATCTTGATCTTCTTTGGACTGTTGCGCTCGGCCTGTGTGGGGCGTTGTTGCTCATTGCCTAGCTGGATTCAACGTTCGCTCACGATTGCGAGATGCGACGCTGCAGCCGCACCATGCCGTCGATCCACCGATCTCGATCTTCCATCTTTCTCCGAATGTATCCCTCCACTTCGGCATGCGGCAGGATCAGGAACGTCTCGCGCTCGAGACCTCGAATTGCAGCCTGCGCGACCTGTTCCGGCGACAAGACACCGTCGGCGGATTGCGGGCCCGATGGAAGCCCGTGCAGCAACGGCGTATCCACGGCCTGCGGACAAAGAATGGATATCTTGATGCCGTCATCATGATGCGCAATCGCAATATTTTCTGCAAAGCCGACGGCGGCGTGTTTGGTCGTCGAATAGATCGCGCTTCCGATTTGCGTAAGAAGACCCGCAGCAGAGATTGTGTTGAGCAGATAACCGCCGCCGCGCGCCTTCATACGCGGTATAAGATGACGAGCGGCGTAGACATGGCCCATCACGTTGATGGACCAGGACCGTTCCCAAAGTTCCTCCGGTCCGGCCGCCGCATTTTCCACGCGCGGAGAAAAGCCGAGCGCGACACCTGCATTCGAGCAGTAAAGATCAATCGGCCCGAACTCGGCCTCGGTCTTCTCGATTAGAGACCTGACCTGCGCTTCCTCTGCTACATCGCACAATATTGCGGCACCGCCGATGCGACCTGCCACGGCCTCGGCCGCCTGCAGATCAATGTCCGCAACGACGATCTTTTTTGCACCGGCTTGATGGAATGTCTCGCACAGGGCGCGTCCGATGCCACTGCCCCCACCTGTCACAACGACCGTTTTTTCGGCGACATCCATTTGAGTCAGTAGCCCAACACAACGACGTTTATTTTTAGCCGGCGTCCGTCAATGCACGAAAAGCTGATATCCCATGATAATGGTCTCGAGAAGGATCAACGCGATGATTATTCTCTCCAGACGCAGAGAGCGCTCGGTATCGATAAGATCCGCAAGAGCCTTCGCGGTGTCCGAGATCACGGTCAATTTTCGAGTCAATAAATCGGCACGTTCCTTCAATTCGTATTCGTCCTCGAGCCTGGCATAAAATCGCTCAAGATCCGTTCTCTCCCAGAGCACATCTGGTTTTTCGGCGACCGCAACAAGACCCGACACGCGCTGCTGGACAAGCAACGCATTTCCGATGTGCTTCAAAAGCGACCGGCGGCCGCCGGGAGTACGGCCTTGTTCTGCCAGCTCGCGCGCCAATGGTTCGATCACGTCAAAGACCGCGCTGACGTCGCGCTCGTCGTGCGCCAGGATCAAATTCGTCGCTATCGCGTCGGCGATGATCAGGATGTGCTCAGGCAGGAGCGCTTTTAGCATGATCGTCCCATTGGGCGCGATTTGCTCGTCTTTATCAGGGGCGATCTCGATGTCTGCCGTCTCCTCCTCCGGCTTGGAAAAGCGTCCAACGATGCGGCCATCGAGGCTGCGTATGATTTCGTCTTCCTGAAACGGGGTCATGCCGAATAAGACCACAACCCCGTATCGAAAAAGCGCAACAAATGCGCCGCCTTCGATGCGAAACGCCAGAGGGGTCGTCGACAGGACGTCGTGGCGCTCAAGCCCTGACGTATCGATTCGATCGCCCAGCAAAAGAGCCCGAACCGTGATGTGCGAACTGCTCTGAACAGACAACTCGTTCACCGTACAAATAGGCGCTCAACGGCATGATCAGCCTGATTGGCCTGGTTGGCCTGATGGAAGGACGAGATCCGCGTGGCCTGCGGGTTTGAAATCTTAGGTCACTCTAGCAAGTACAGAACTTCAAATGCAGGTAAAGTTCCACGCAACGAATATCGCACGCAGCGCGACGAAACCAATCACAATGTCATTGTGTCGCCAAGACGCCGTTCAGAAGCCTTTGCGAGCGCTTCAGTTCTCGTACGGGCGCCCAATTTGCGAAACAGCGACTCGACATGAAATTTCACCGTGTGCAACGAAATGCCCAATCGGCGTGCTATGACCTTGTTGGTATCACCGTCCGCAATCGCAGCCAGCACCTCGAGCTCGCGCGGGGTCAATAGTGCGCGCGCATCGCTCTCACGCGTTGATTCGAAACCGGTATTCTCTGCAGCCGAGGAACGGACGATCAACCCGGCCGCCACTGCTCTGAGTGCGGCATCGATTTGCTCCGCACTCGCATCGCGCGAAAGCATGCCTCGGACGCGAAGATCGGCGTTTCCGAGTGCCAGCACTGGAGGCCCACCAGCCACCGAGAGCTCGCTTCCTTCCGAGAGAATAACGTCAGCCGACTTCAAGTCGTCGACAACAATGTGTCCTGTTTCGGCGACCAGTCGGCTCAACGCCGTGCGCCGTGAGGAATCTGGTGCATCGATGACGATGCGTAGTGGACCGGTGGCCGCCAATTTTTTAGTCGCGACACTCATGCCGCGGGGCGCTCCGCAATTGATGTTTGCACGGTAATCACCGCTCCGCCGCGGATGACCCGGAGATCAGCCTTTCGCCCAATGCTTTCGGAACCAAAATGCCTGGCGATTTTTCGAAATGGGTGTGTCGGCGTTCCGTTTACACTCAATATGATATCGCCTGCGACTATCCCGGCCTGTGCGGCAGGACCGTCCTTGACGATCGACATGACCATTAACCCGCCTGACTGATTGGCAGCTTCTCGCAGCGTTTCGGGCACGGCGACGGCCTGCAATGCGACACCGAGCCAGCCCCGTGCAACGCGGCCGTCCTTAAGCAATTGCGGCACGATGCGCTCGAGCGTCGCCTTCGGAATAACGAGAACTTGTCGGCGCGGTCCAAAGGTTGTCATGCCAATGAAGCCGCCGGCAACATCGAAAACGGGGCCACCCTCTTCCTTGCGGGCAAGGCGAAGATCGAGCTCGATGCGCTGGTCAATCAGGCCACCGTGCCTGCTGTGCCATTCGGCCCCGAGGACATTGATAATTCCAAAGCGCGCGCTTGCGCCGCCAGTGCCGTCGGCTCCAACCGCGATCGCGACCGCCCCCGTTCGGGCGCCGCTTTTGTCAAACGAAAACGAGGCAGTCTGCGCGGGAAGACGCAGGACCGCGATGTTGGTGGCAGGATCGCGACCGCCGATCTTGGCCCCGGTGACCGGTCCACTTGCCGTCACGATTTCAAATTCGTCGCGGTCGGGCAACGATTGCTCGGAGGTAACGACGATATCGGGCCGCCAGACGATGCCGGTGAGGTGGCGCCCGTGCGACAGAGATATGGATGCAATGATGGGTTTTGCGGCGTCAACCCGCGTGGCCAAGGCGTTTGAGAACTGTGCAAGCGGGTCCAGCTGATCGCTCATGGGAGCAACTCCTGTCTATTCAGATAGTGGCCAGAATGGAAAATGCCGCAGGGCCAGACTACAGGCCGGACGCCCGGGTTTGGCCCGGCCGTTTGGCCGGGTTGCGTCAGGCGTTGCGGCTCAGGGAGTAGTCGATTACTGCGCGACGGTGGACGCTTGTCCGCTGCGCGCGGCCCGTTGTATCGCGTCGAGGACTCGCAGGTTCTGCAAGCCGTCGCGCGCGCTCACCACCGGCTCCGCCGCGCCGCGTATGACCGCGCAGAAATTTTCGAGTTGCCGGGTCAGCGGATCAGCCCGTTCGACGGCAATTGTCTCGCTTTCGAACGGGTTCGACCAGGACCGTCGTGCCGGGTCGGCATAGAATCTCAGGCGCATGGTGGGAAACGCCAGCGAGCCAAGCGTTCCGGCGACGATGTAACAATCTTCGTCGGGATACGACGAGAAGGCTGGATCCTCCCCGGTCGTCTGTTCCCAGCTTCGCGGCGCAGCTGCGGTGTCGGACAACATGAACGTGCCCAGAATTCCATTCGCGAAGCGCAGGTTGACCGCAACCGTATCCTCGACCGGAAAGTTACGGGTTGCTGACGAGGCAAAGGCCTGTACGGCGACGATTTCGCCGCAGAGCGAGCGCAAATTTCCGACTTCATGAACCATGTTGATCAGCAGCGGTCCACCTCCGGGCTGGCGTCGCCACGGACCCGCTTCGAAATAGTTGTCAGGCTTACAGAACATTGTGGTGCCAACGACCGCCACCAGGCGTCCGAGCCGGCCGCTGCGCACGATCTCAGCCGCCTTCCCCATGATTGGATTGTGCTGGCGATGATGCCCAGTCAACAGCTTCACGTTTGCACGCTCGGCCGCCTGACATAGCCGCTCACCGGCATCGATCGTATCCGCGAGCGGTTTTTCAATCAGGGCCGGGACGCCGGCCGCGACGCACGCAAGGCCTTGTTCGACATGCAGTCTATTGGGCGTAGCAAGGATCACGCCGTCCGGACGCTCGCGTGCGAGCACGTCCGCAAGCGAACCAACGAGGGGAGCACCGGCTTTTGCAGCAATTTCAGCCGCATTGCGCGCCGGGTCGACGATCGCCGTCAGCCGGCATTCCCGATTTTTCAGCACCCGCTCGATATGCTGGCGCCCGATGGCGCCGGCTCCAACGACAGCGATGCGCAAGGGTTGTGTCACAGGGCGGATGCCGCGGGATTGCCCGCAAGCCGCGACTGCGCATTCAGCCGGATTGGCGCATTAATGGCACCGAAACCCTTGTAACCGCGTCGCTCCACGAGTTCGAGGAAGAACAGATCCTTGAAGCTCCTCGTGTAAAGCTGGAGATATTCGCCGCGGTCGTCCTTGTCGTAGAGGATGTTGTTCTCTTTCAGAAGCTTCAGGCGCGAGCTGTCGAGGTCGACGCGCGCCTCGAGGTCGTCGTAGTAGTTGTCGGGAATGCGCAAGACCTCGACGCCGTTGACCTTCAGGCGAGCCGCAGTCGCCAGAATGTCCTTTGTACCGAAGGCGATGTGCTGGACACCGGAACCGAAGTACTCGTTGAGAAAACGCGACGATTGCGTGCGCGTGCTTTGCGATGCGTTGAGAGCAATGCGAAGGGTGCCGTCTGCGGTTTCCACGACCTGGCTGCGGACAATGCCGCCAGGGTCCGTGATGTCGACCTGCGGTGTTTTCTGCACGTCAAGCAGCGAAGTATAGAAAAGAAGCCAGGACAGCATCTCCTCGTAGTGCATCGACTGCGAGATATGATCGACGACCGTGAGGCCCGCATCGGCACCATTTTTTGCCGTCAATGGCTCGAACTCGATGTCCCAGACTTTGGCGAGTTTGCTGCCTGGGTCGAGGAAATAAAGCAGGCTTCCGCCCATGCCGCGAACGGCGGGGATTTCAAGCTCGCTCGGACCGACCTTCTGCCGGAACGGCGTGTCGCGCAGCTTTTCCGCGCGATCGAGCGTGGCCGCGGCGCTATCGACCATGAGCCCGATAGCGCAAACCGATGGCCCATGCGTAATGTAGTGCGAGTGCGCGAAACCTTCTTTTTCCTTGTTGATGACAAGGTTGATTGCGCCCTGCGTCCAGCGTGATACCGATTTCGTTTTGTGGCGCGCGGTGTTGCGAAATCCGAGGCCGTTCAGAAGCCTGGCGAGCTCATCCGCGCTGCGATCATCAACCGCGAATTCAATAAATTCGACGCCGAGACATTTCGACCGCGGCGGCATTTGCGGAACGTCGGAAACCGCTCTCCCGCCCTTGCTGCGCAACTGGTCCAGGAGATAAACGAGCGAGCGCTGGCCATCGATCGCGACCGACCGCGGTGAACCGGCGCGAAACTGGTCGTTGAAAATCTCCAGTGACAGATCACCGGAGTAGCCGGTTGCCTGGACTGCCGCCACGAAATCGAGCAGCGGCAGATCGCCCTGCCCCGGAAAGCAGCGGAAATGCCTGCTCCAATTCAGGACGTCCATCTCCAGCCACGGAGCGTCCGCCAGCTGAACGAGAAAAATGCGATCGCCCGGAATCGCATGCAGCGCCTTGAGATCCGTCTTGCGGGCGTAAGTGTGAAAACTGTCGAGAACAAGCCCTATCGCCGGGTGGTCCGCGCGTCGCACGACTTCCCAGGCATCGCGGTAATCGTTGATGTGGCGTCCCCATGCAAGCGCCTCGAAGCCAACGCGCAAGCCACGCTTCGCAGCCCGTTCACCGAGCTCGTGAAAATCCGCCGCGCTGCGGTCTATGCCGCCAAGCGAGTCCGGCGAAACATTGCTGCAAACCAGCAGAGAATCGCACCCGAGCTCCTGCATGAGGTCGAATTTGCGTTCGGCGCGATCGAATGTGCGCTGACGTTGCGGCTCCGGCATGCCTTCAAAATCGCGGAATGGCTGAAAGGTGATTGCACGCAGTCCTCGGTCGGACATTTCCCGGGCAACGTCAGCCGGCGTGCCGTTATAGGAGAGCAGATCGCTTTCGAAAATTTCGACGCCGCGAAAGCCAGCCGCCGCAATCGCAGCCAACTTTTCGCTCAGGCCGCCGCTGAGGCAAACGGTGGCAATCGATGTTCTCATTGTTTTTGTCCTCCGCTTTTGCCGCAGCTCGCTGCGTTGAATGCCGCTTCGCGGGCCTCGTATCCGGCCGCAAACGCGCGATGAAGCCGGGGGATGTCGGGAGTGATTCCTGTAAATAACCGGAATGCCTCGACCGCCTGATGAACGCACATTCCGTCGCCGCTCATCACGCGCGCGCCCTTGGCTGCCGCAGCCTTGATGAATTCGGTATCGACCGGCGTGTAGATGACGTCGGCTGCCCAATGCGATGGCTTGAGCGCGGACACTGGGACAGGATTGCCGGGAAAACCGCGCATGCCCACTTGCGTCGCGTTGACGATCCCGTCGGCGGCCGCGATTTCGCGCTCGAGATCACCCGCTACCCGGCAGCGCGACGCCCCAAAATGCTTTGCCAGATCCTTGCAGAGCGCGTTCGCACGGGCGCCATCGCGGTCATGCACGACGAGAACCGCGACGCCGAGATCCATCAGGGCAAATGCGACCGCGTGGCCGGCACCTCCGGCTCCGATCTGAACGACCGTCGCACCTTCGGCGCCCTCTGCGCCGAAATTTTCTTCAAAACTGTTCCGCCATCCGCGCCGGTCGAAGTTGTAGCCCGTGGCCCGGCCATCCGGCGCAATTGCCACGGTATTGATCGCGCCAATCTGGGCAGCTTCCGGGTCGATAGTATCCAGGAGCGGAAGAATCTCCTGCTTGAAAGGATATGTGACGTTTATCCCGGCAAATCCGGCGACCCTGATCGCCTCGAGGAGCCGCGGCAGCCCGCGCTCCCGCAGGCGGTCGACGTCCAGCAAATGATAGAAGCCGTCGATTCCGGCGGCTGCGAATGCATCGGCAAACAGCGCCGGCGACAGCGAGCCCATGATGTTCGCGCCAATCAGTCCGAGCAGCACCCTGGGCCTGCTCACGACACGCGCTCCACCTGCGCGAGCCCGCCACCGAGAAAAAGCTGCGCGATGCGCGGGTCGGCGAGAATCTTCGGGGCAGCATCCTCTATCCGGGTCTGTCCCTGCTCGAGCACAAGACCGTAGTCGGACATCTGCAAGGCTTGCTTTGCGTTCTGCTCGATCAACAGGATGGTTACTCCGTTGTCGCGCAGCGATTTGAGAATCGCGAAAACCTCCTGAACCATCAGCGGCGACAGGCCGATGGAGGGTTCGTCGATAAGGATCAGCTTTGGATCGAGCAGGAGCCCGCGGGCGACCTCGAGCATCTTTTGCTGCCCGCCGGACAACGTGGACGCCTGCGCGCCCGCCTTCTCGCGCAGCATCGGAA
>JBKPLN010000096.1:0-1494 GCA_046731635.1 Pseudomonadota bacterium
GCCCCCCTCGTCGGCGAGCGCGATCAACGAGGGCGGCACGGTGAGGCCGAGGGCCTTGGGGTTAATTACGAAATCAAATTTGGTGGACTGCATGACCGGCAGGTCGGCTGGCTTCTCGCCCTTTAGAATTCGGGCGGCGTAGATACCAACTTGGCGATAGGCATCGGTAATGCTCGCCCCATAGCTCATCAGGCCACCCATATGCGTTGCCGCTTCCGCATTAACGGCTTGCCATAACGGCGCGAGCAGGTACTAGTGACTACAGGAAGGCAAGGCTATGACACAAGCCAGTCACGGCCAATGGAGGGTATCAATCCGAGTTTCGACCTCAGTTGATCCGAAAACCAGTGAGCCCCAAGTCAGCTATAGCTATTTTGAGTCGCGCGAAGAGGCCCTAAAATTTGCCTGTGAGCGACAACCACCTCATCACAAAGCCATTCTCATCGAAGGACCGGGTGGCGCGTCGATGGGTGAACATGAAATTGAGCTGCAATGTAGGGACATCCATCGGTGATTTGTATCAAGTCGACAGCGACACACGCCTTCATGACCAAAAAAATTCTACAAAAAATTAGACCTAGGCGGACTTCGCTTTCTTCTGCAGTTGCTCCTGACGACTCCGGTATTCGCTCTCCAGTGCTTCGATATGGCCTAAAACGTTGTCTAAGGCCTCACGCTTGGAGCCGTCTTGCGCTTCTTCTACCCACTGCGCGAATTCTTCGCGTAATTCGAAGAGAAGATCCAAGGCCCCTTTCAATTCGTTGAGCTGACGTTCGAGTTCGGAGACACCATCGGTCATGCGAGATCATCCTATCGGTGCCAAAGTGGCGACATTCTAAAACGGCACTAGTAGGCTTTTAGCGAAAACCTTATCGCCTTCGTGGCACCGCGTACTGTACCCATTCAGCCAGTTCTTATTACTTCTTCATTGTCGTCGTTATCATCGGGTACGAACCCACTGCCGCCACAGGTTGGGCATCGTTGTTCAGAGTCCGTACCCTTTTCAATGACACCATCACCGTTGCAGTCTGGACAGGTTTTCATGTGCGCCTCATGCGCATGTTACCACACCCCTCTAATTGACGCGCGGCCATAGGCGACATGATGCAAATGGCAGTGTTATTCGCTGGTGCTTCGCTGATCCGGCTGTGACGCAAGTGATTAGGCGATGTCCGCTTTACCCCCAAAAGCAGACATGTGCAGTGCAGCTAGAGATGTCCGCTATGGGCCAAAAGCGGACATTCCGCGCTCATTCGATCACCTCATCGGCGCGGCTTTGCACCGACTGCGGCACGCTAATTCCGAGCGCTTTAGCGGTCTTGAGGATAATGATCAGTTCGACTTTCGTTGCCTGCTGCACCGGCAGGTCAGCAGGTTTTCTCGCCGTTGAGAATCCGGCCTACATAACCGCCAGCCAGACGGTAGGAGTCTGTGATGCTGGAGCTATAGCTGGCCAGGCCGCCCGCGGCCACGAACTGATGATAAGCGTAAATC
>JBKPLN010000097.1:0-3162 GCA_046731635.1 Pseudomonadota bacterium
GCGCATGGTTGCCGCTCGAATAGGCGACCACACCTGCGGCGTGTCGATCGGCCGGAATTGAAAAAATCTTGTTGTACGCCCCGCGGAACTTGAATGAACCGGTCCGCTGCAGAGTTTCTGCCTTCAAGAAGACGCGCGCGCCGACCGCGTCATCGAGCACTGGGGAATTAACCAACGGTGTCCTTACCGCAACCCCAGCGAGGCGTTTGCTTGCCGCCTCGATATCGGTCGCGGTCGGTAGAATGGTATTGTCGACAGCGCCCATGATCCGAAACGTACCCCGGATACAGGCGTCCTGTCATGCCCGGCTTTGACGTGCGACCCGCGCGGCAGTCAGAGTTCTGTCGCGGCTGTTGCGTTCACGGACAGGCCGGTGCCAGGAGCAGCGACCCTGCCTCCGTAGCGAGCCGCTTCCGCCACATGGTCAAGGAATATCCGCGCACTCTTGGCCCAGGTCATGCCGAGCGCAAAGTCGCGACAGTCATCCCGCGAGCAATTGAGTGCGTCGAGACATGCGCGCCGCAAGTCGTCATCGAGCACGCCGACCGGCGCCTCGCCGATTACGTCCCTCGGCGCGGTCGCGGGGAATGCAGCGATCGGCACGCCGCTTGCCAGCGCTTCCAGCAACACCAGACCGAACGTATCCGTGCGGCTGGGAAAGACGAACACATCAGCAGCGGCATAGATTTCGGCCAGAGCCAGGCCGTGCATCGGTCCCAGAAATACGGCGTCAGGAAATTTTCGCGTGAGAGCGCTCCGCCCCGGGCCGTCTCCAACGACAAGCTTCGTGCCCGGCAAAGCGAGCTTCAGAAACGCTTCCACATTTTTTTCTACCGCCAGCCGCCCCACGGTCAGGAAAATCGGGCGCGGCAGGCGGAGGTCGCTTTGCTCACGCGGGTAAAACAGTTCGGCGTCGACGCCACGCGGCCATAACTTGACGTTCTTGAAGCCGCGCGTTTTGAGTTCCGAGGAAAGCGTGGGCGTCGCGGCAAGCACGGCAGCCCCCGGCGCGTGGAAGCGGCGCAGCCAGGCCCATGTGATTTCCTTCGTCCAGCGTTCCGGGAGCGGCAGCCGTTCGGCGAGGTAGTCCGGGAAGCGCGTGTGGAAACTGGTCGTGAACGGCAAGCCTCTCCGCAAACAAATCTTCCGCAGCGTATGTCCAAGAGGCCCTTCGGTAGCGATGTGAATCGCATTTGGCTGGGTTTGGTCGAGCCGGCGTTCGACGGTTCGCACGCCGGCCAAGGCAAGGCGAATTTCCGGATAGCTTGGCATTGGCAAGGTGCGGAACTGATCCGGACTGAGAAACTCAAGCTTCGCGCCGAGCCCGCTTGCTTCGCGCGCAACGTGGCCAAGGGTTCGCACGACACCATTGACCTGCGGATGCCAAGCGTCGGTCGCGACGAGGATTTTCATGCGAAGCCGCTCATTTCCGCGCGCGCAGGAATCCAGTTCTTTTAAATAAAGGGATGGATCCCCGCACGCCTGGAGATGGTCGCAATTTTCCGATGCGCGATCTCATGCCGCTTTTGCCGGTGACGGCAGCGCTATCGCGGGCTCGACGTCACGGCCCGCATGCGTCCAGGTGATGATTTCGAAGCGGCCGTCGTGCCCCTCGCCCACCGCCGTGCAGCTTTCCACCCAGTCGCCACAGTTAATGTAACGCATCCCATAATCGTCGTGCATCGCCGGGGTGTGAATGTGGCCGCAGATCACGCCATCGGCCTGGTGGCGCTTCGCCTCGGCCGCGAGGGCTTTCTCGAACGCACCGATATAATTGACCGCGTTCTTGACCTTGAGCTTGGCCCATTTCGAAAGCGACCAATACGGCGCGCCCAGGACGCGGCGGAACGCGTTGAAAATCCGGTTAGCCGTGAGCGCGAATTCATAGGCTTTGTCGCCGAGAAGCGCGAGCCAGCGCGCCTGCGTCACGACAAGGTCGAATATGTCGCCGTGGACGACCAGGTAGCGGCGTCCATCGAGGCCATCGTGAACGGCGCTCTCTACGACTTCGATGCCGCCGAAATGCGTGCCGTAATAGCCGCGCAGAAACTCATCGTGATTCCCTGGAATGTAGATAACGCGTGCACCCTTGCGTGCCTGGCGCAATATCTTTTGCACCACGTCGTTATGCGACTGCGGCCAGTACCAGGAAGAACGTAGCGCCCAGCCATCGACGATGTCGCCGACCAGATAAATCGTTTCGGCTTCGTGATGGCGCAGAAAGTCCAGAAGCTTGTCAGCCTGACAGCCGCGCGTACCCAGGTGCACGTCGGAGATGAAAAGCGCGCGAAACCGTCGCGTGGCGTTGTCCGTCACGACCCGACGATCCTCGACGCAATGATCATGCGGGACATGTACCAATGACCTGTTTCACTTATGTGACAGCGTTGTTTACCTATTTCACACCCTTTTGAGTGCCCGCGATGCGCCGCGCTCATTGGCGCGCCGAAAACGAACGAGCGTGTAGGCACCGAAAGGCCTGATTTTCCGCCGCTCGATCAGCTCGGCTCCGCCGTGGGTCTGCGCCCAGGCCGCCAGCCGCTGAAAGGGAAATTCCGGCCGGAGGCCCAACTTGCGTGCCCGCCGCGCCAGCAGGCGTTCGACAGCGGCAATCAAGCCGCGTTCCGAATACAGATGATTGACCAGGATAATTTGACCGCCGGGCCGAACCACGCGCGCATTCCGTCAGCACGCGTTCCGGATCTTCAACCAGGGTGATCACGAATTGGCCGACCACGCAATCGAATGAGGCATCGTCGTAGGCCAGTTCGTGCGCGTCCATCACCGCCAATTCCTTGACGAATGGATAACGTCCGCTTTTGATCCGCTCCCGGGCGCGCGCGATCATCGGCTCGGAGATGTCGATGCCGACAATCTCTGTCGTCGCATCGTAGTCCTCGAACGACAGCCCGGTGCCGACGCCGATTTCGAGGATGCGCCCACCGACGTTTCGTGCGGCCGTGGCAGCGGCGCGCCGACCGTTCAAGAAAACAGGACCGCACAACGCGTCATAAACCGGTGCCCACCGCGCATAGGCTTGTTGCACCACGTGGCTATCAGGATCGCGCAACATCGTTCCCCCGAATCAATGGACCGTTCCGGCCGACCGGATATCAATCGATTGCTACAGAACGGCGACACTCGCCTCTCACCGGCTTGACC
>JBKPLN010000098.1:0-3528 GCA_046731635.1 Pseudomonadota bacterium
GCGCACATGTCTGCTTTTAGGAGTAAAGTGGGCCTGACCTTGTGCGGGAATCTGCTTTCGCGGTCGCTATCAGGGGTAAAGCGGACATGACTTTTCGCGTCGCGAATGTCTGCTTTTGACCCAAAGCAGACATTGATTGCAACGCTCCGGTTGGTGGCGCTATTACCCCCGGCACCAACTCGAACTCAGAGATTGGAAATCTGCAACAACCCGCGGTCGCCGATCCAGGTTCTGGCAAGGTCAGCCTCCGCCTTGCGCGCCGCAGCAACATTGCCGCGTGCCTTATATAGTTCCACCAGACCGTAGTACGACCAGCCATTGGATGGCGCGCGGCTGAGCGCACGCTGGAACTGTCGCTCCGCCTCAGCGTAGCGCCCAGCCTGCAGTAGGGCAGCGGCAAGAGACTGCCGGATCGGGTAATACCAATACGGCGGCTCGGTATAGGGCAGCGCGTCCTGCAACGCGGCCGCTCGCTCAAACCGTACGATGGCGGTGCGCGTGTCGCCTTTAGCCTGAGCGACGCGTGCCAGGACCAACGTGCGCGCGATGCGAAGCACCTCCTGCGCCGGGACGTTGGACTCCTTCAGCAACTTGAAGTCGGCGGTACGCTCTATCGTTTCGATCGAATCAGCGGCCGTTGTTGCACCAGCGAAGTCCCGGCGCATCGCAAGCGCTAGGCCCCGCGCATAGAGCCACATCGCCTTGACATAGGGAATGGTATCGCCGGGATCGGGCAGCGCGAGGATGGTTTCGGGAGCGCTGAACTGCGCGTGCGCGAAATATGGCGCGGCCTTGACGGGCTGTACCATCGCAATACCACGCGCGGCCTCGTCAGGAATTAGCTCGCGCAGCTTCTCCGCCGCCGCGATCACGGTCTGGCCGTCCCCGGCCAGCTGAGCCGACGCCATCACGAAATGCACGTTATGCGGATAGTAGCCGAGTCGATAGACGCCCATCGGCGCGTTGTTGTCAGTTAGATATTTTTCATCGACCTTGACCGCAGTCTTGTTGTCCTCCAGCGCGTCAAGATAGCGGCCGACCCGATAGTAGATGTGGCTCGGCATGTGCACGAGATGGCCGGCAGCCGGGATCGCACCGCGCAATCGGTCGGCATAGGGCTCGGCGCGCTTGGGCCGGTCCGAGGCCTCGACGGCATGGATATAGAGGTGAATTGCACCGGGATGGCCCGGGTTGCGAGCCAGCACACGCTCCAGCGTCGGCACAATTGGCCTGCTCTGCGGGTTCGGTTCGTGGCCGCCCGGCTTCCAGTAATTCCAGGGGCTAAGATCCATGACCGCCTCGGCATAGAGCGTCGCGATTTCGTCGTCATCGGGAAACTGAGTCGCGACCCTCGCCATTTCGGCCGCGTAGGCTGCGTCGAACGGCGCGCGGGCGGCCTTCGGATCACTACCGTAACGCGCTGCGAGAGCGCCGATGAGCGCCTGCTCGCGTGGGCTTGCTTTGCCGGCAAGCGCTTTCGCCTTCTGCGCGGCAGTGAAGGCGGGCGCGACGGCGTCTTCCTGCATCGGCAAGTTGATGTTGGGACCCAGCACGAGCGCCTCGCCCCAGAAACACATGGCGCAGTCGGGATCGAGCTTCTGCGCCATGCGGAACGCGCGCTGCGCCTCGCCATGATTGAACGCGTAGGCGAGACGCAGGCCCTGATCGAAATAAGCCTGTGCGCGGTCGTTCGTGGTCGTAATCTTGTAAGTGACGGACCCGAGGCCGTCCCACAGCGGTGGATCGGTGTCCGCGAACCCCACCGCCGAGCTGGCTGCGCTCATCTCAGCGCGTGGCACTTCGGTCTGGGCCAAGCGAAGCATAAAGTTCGGCACGCCAGTTGGGGCTGGTGTGTGGCAGACCGGAAATTCTCCGCCGAGGAATGTCGACGATACGTCTACTGCGCCCGCGCCCGCAGGGGCAAAGATGTTCCCGACAGACAGCGTTAGCAGTGTCGCGCCGCCGAGTGCCGCAATTCCCGCAGAGACCAGAAGCTTTTGCGATTGCATGAATGTCGTCATGTGATGCCCCAAAATCAGGCGGAGTAAAAATCCGCCAAATCTGTAACCCAACAATATGAGATTTTCGCAGTCCGTCTAACGAACCCGAGGCGGGCTGCGGGACCGCAAGCTAAAACGCTCCGCGTTCCATACACAGAATGCTTTCGTATCGGATGAGAAGGCGAAAGCTATACCTAGGTGCAATACGAGATGGGTGTCTCACGAAAAATCAAGTTTCTCTCAAGAGCAAATCAAGCTCTCGGCAAAGTCTTTCTGGCGTGCTCCAGGCAAGTTTCGCGACAGACAAATCGCACTTAAGGATTTCTACCCATGTCGGAAGAAAGCAACCCAATCGGACCGATCTCGTCCTACCAGCTTATGCGCTGGGCATGCCATGAGCGCCGCGTGCTGATGGCTTCTTATCTGCAGAGTGTTGCAATCTATCTCGCGACCTCGCTCGGAGATTGTGCGCGATATTTTGGGAAACTCGCACGCCGCGCGGCTCACGAGCTGTATTTGCGGCATGCCACTCAAACGCTCCAGCAATTTGATGATCGCATTCTAGCCGATATCGGTCTGCGCCGGGCCGAGATCGAACACGCCGTGCGCAATGGTCGGTTGGCAACGCAGAAGATGGTCTCAAATCGGAAGAGGGACCAGCGACGTCACGCTGCTTGAACCGTTGCGCGCCGAACCGGTGCGCAACATCAGATGGCTTCAACTTACGGAGATGAAAAATGAACGACGACGTACCTTTCATTTGGCGGAAGAACTATCGAAACGAGACAGCATCGCCTGAAAGACTGCTCGAGATCGCGCACGAAAAAGCCCGCCAATATTTGAGCCGCGCCGCCGAGGTTGCGACGAAATCAATGAGGTAGCCGCGCCACGAGTGCGAAACCAAAACTATGGAAAGACGAACCGTCACAGATCATATCGGAGGCAGTGAGCTATGACCGATAGCGTAATCAGCTTCGGTTTTGAACCCAACCGCGAAGACGCAATAACCCCCCGCGACGTCGATTGGAGCACTTCCAATTACCGCCGCTACGCCCCATTTCTTTGTCCGATCACGCGCTATCCGTGCGAAGGCGATCTTTCGCATCTGTGCGAAGAATACGGCTGCGCCCGGAAGGGTGGCTTGTCGCCCCGCTCAAGCGAAAATTTGTGAGACGGCAGTTATCCGATAGCGGTAACTACGCTGATTTGCTGCGCTGCATGAGCCCGCTATTGGCCCAAAGCGGACATCGCTAGTTGCGCCGCACATGTCCGCTATTGGGTGTAAAGCGGACATGGCCTTTTGCGGAATTACGCTTTCACAGTCGCTTTCGGGTGTAAAGCGGACATGGCCTGTTGCAGCGCATATGTCGGCTTTTGACCCAAAGCGGACATTCGTTTTGCATTGCCACGGGCACTGCCGCAGGCGACCCGCACCGTGCCGATCGTGTCTTCGATCCGTTTGGCAGCCAGATCGAACGGATTGAGCCGCACGCCGATAAGGTCTACGGCGGGCAGATATAGCCCGGTC
>JBKPLN010000099.1:0-8570 GCA_046731635.1 Pseudomonadota bacterium
ATTTCAAATCGAAAGGCCGGCAAGCCTCCTTCACCAGCCTGAGCTCATCCGCAATCGCCGCGGCATCGAGCATGGGATTTTTTGCCGCAAGCGCGGGCAGATCGAGCGGTTGCCGCTCAACCGTTTTGCCGTCCACGCTGACAAGCCGCATCTCGCAGGAGGCAAGATCGCAGGTTCCTGCGAAGTCGCGGCCACGGCCAATCGGCCATGTCAGCGGAGACGTGTCGAGCGCAAGCGTTTTTTCGATCTCATCGAACAACTCGAACGGATCCCTGCTCTCCCGATCCATTTTGTTGATGAACGTAATGATTGGTATGTCGCGCAGGCGGCATACTTCGAAAAGCTTGCGCGTGCGTGCCTCGATGCCCTTCGCGGCGTCTATGACCATCACAGCCGAGTCGACCGCGGTCAAAGTACGATAAGTATCTTCCGAGAAGTCCTCGTGGCCCGGCGTGTCGAGCAGATTGAAGACGCGGCCATCGTAGTCGAAGGTCATCACCGACGTGACAACCGAAATGCCTCGCTCGCGTTCAATTGCCATCCAGTCGGAGCGGGTCGATCGGCGATCGCGCTTGGCCTTGACCTGGCCCGCGAGATTGATGGCTCCGCCGAACAACAGCAATTTTTCGGTCAGCGTCGTCTTGCCTGCGTCAGGATGGGAGATGATTGCGAAGGTGCGTCGCCGGTCCACTTCGGCGGCGAGCGGCGTCGTGGACATAGAATCGGGCGTGGCAACAGGTTTATTCATCGTCTGCATGTGACCGTAAATGCGGGCAAAATCAAGCCGCTGCCGCTGCATCGCCCGAGCAATATCCCGGGAGACTCACGGTGCACTTATCACCGAGCGGTAAACGCAGCCTTATAGGCTTCAGGATCAAAGCCAACCATCAACCTGCCGCCGCCGACGTCGAGCACCGGACGCTTGATCATCGATGGCTGCTTGAGCATCAAGCCGATAGCCTTGGCTGCGGACAAATTGCCTTTGTCTTTCTCCGGCAACTTCCTGAACGTCGTCCCGGCGCGGTTCAGGAGCGTTTCCCAACCGACTTTATTCGCCCAGCGCTCGAGACGGTCGCGATCGATTCCCGCCGTTTTGTAGTCGTGGAACGTGTATTCGATCCCGTTCTGGTCGAGCCACGAACGAGCGTTCTTCATAGTGTCGCAATTCTTGATGCCGTAGATGGTGACAGGCACGACGTGATCACTCCCACTCGATAGTGCCGGGCGGCTTCGAGGTCACATCGTAGACGACGCGATTGACGCCTTTGACCTCGTTGATGATGCGCGTCGCCACCAGGCCAAGAAACTTCATATCGAAGGGATAGAAGTCGGCCGTCATGCCGTCGGTCGATGTCACCGCGCGCAGGCCGACGACATATTCGTAGGTGCGATAGTCTCCCATGACGCCGACGGTTTTCACCGGAAGCAACACTGCAAACGCCTGCCAGATATCGTCGTACTGGCCTGTGCGGCGGATCTCCTCGATGAAAATCTCGTCGGCCAGCCGCAGGATATCGAGCTTCTCTTTTGTGATCGCGCCCGGGCAGCGGATCGCGAGACCGGGTCCGGGAAATGGATGCCGGCCCACAAAAGCCTCGGGCAAACCCAGTTCGCGCCCGAGCACCCGCACCTCGTCCTTGAATAATTCGCGCAGGGGCTCGACCAATTTCATATTCATGCGTTCGGGCAAGCCGCCGACGTTGTGATGGGACTTGATGGTCACGGAGGGCCCGCCCGTGAACGACACGCTCTCGATCACGTCCGGATAAAGGGTGCCTTGCGCCAGGAATTCAGCGCCGCCGAGCTTCTTCGCCTCGGCCTCGAACACATCGATGAACAGCCTGCCGATCGTCTTGCGCTTCTGCTCGGGATCCTCAACGCCTGCGAGCGTCTTCAGGAACTTGTCGGATGCATCGACGTGCACCAGCGGGATATTGTAGCTGTCGCGAAACATCGTCACGACCTTCTGCGCTTCGCCGAGCCGCATCAACCCGTGATCGACCAGCACGCAAGTGAGTTGGTCGCCGATCGCCTCGTGGATCAGCACCGCGGCCACCGCGCTGTCAACACCACCGGAGAGACCGCAGATTACCCGCCCCTTTCCCACCTGCTTCCGAATTTTTTCAATTGCCTCTTCCCTGAAGGCGCGCATGGTCCAGTCGCCGGTAAGACCGGCGATCTTTCGCACGAAATTGCGCAACAGCGCGGCGCCGTGCGGGGTGTGAACGACTTCGAGGTGGAATTGGGTGGCGTAAAATTTGCGCGCGTCGTCGCCGATGATCGCAATCGGCGCGTTGGGTGACGTCCCGAGCACCTTGAAGCCCTTCGGCAGCTCGGTGACGCGATCGCCATGGCTCATCCAGACAGGATATTTCTCGCCCTTGCGCCACACGCCATCAAACAGCGGCGTATTCTCGGTGACGGTCACCTCGGCGCGGCCGAACTCCCGATGATGGCCACCTTCAACCTTGCCGCCGAGCTGCTGCGCCATGGCTTGCTCGCCGTAGCAGATGCCGAGCAGCGGTACGCCGCCCTCATAGATCGTCTTTGGCGCCAGCGGTGCGTTCCTGTCCAGGACGGAGGCGGGCCCGCCGGAAAAGATCACCGCCTTCGGCTTCATCTCACGGAAGGCCTCTTCGGCTTTCTGGTAGGGTACGATCTCTGAATAGACCTTTTCCTCCCGCACCCGGCGCGCGATGAGCTGGGTAACCTGGGAGCCGAAGTCGACGATCAGAACTTTTTCGTGCATGGACGGCGATGTGTCCCGAACGTACCCAGAATCGGGTGCGCAAAGGCCGTTCGGGGCAGCTTTTTGCGGGCTTTGTACAGCGGGGTCAAGCCTGCCGGATCGCCGATCCGCGAGTTGTGCGTGGCGGACTACATAACAAGCAGCCGCTCAGCGACGGCCATTATCCAGCGCAGGGCCCAGCAACGGAATTTCCGATATCCACTTGCCGATGCGTGATCGGTCCGGCTCATCAGGCTTGGCCTTGCTTGCACTGGCAGGTGGAACGGCGTCCGGAATCGATTCGGGCGGCACCGGATGATCCGCATCGACCCGCTGCGCGGGCGCCGGCGGGATCGTGATCGGGCGCGGCAAGGCCGGCGCAACTGCAGGTGCCGCTGGAGCGGGCCTAATGTCCGCCGGGGGCTGCAGAGGAGTCTCTTGCGTCACCGGCCGTGCGACAGGCTTAACGTCCGCGGGCGGCTGCACGGAAGGCTCTTGCGTCACCGGCCGCGCGACCGGTGCCACAACAGACGGCTTCGCGGCCTCGACCGGCCGTCGGTCGGGCTTCTGAGTTATGAGAGCCTGCCGCACTGCCTCGAGCCATTGCGCATCCGAAACAGCGGCGTCCCGCCGAGTGGGCTCTGGAGTGGCAGGGGCTGTATTTGCCGGTGGCCGCTTGGCGGTCCCTTGCGGGCGCGGCTCCGGCTTGCGCACAGGCTCCTTCGGTGCCGGCTCACTGCGTTGCGCTTGAGCCGGCTCACCGCGTTGAGCTTTCGGCGAAGCAGGCGGCGCAGCTGGCGGCGCGGCCGGTGCGGCGGTTGCGGGTGCTGGAGGCGGTGCCGCTGCTTTCTCGGCGGCGAGCAAACTCTTGAATGCCGCGGTGGCCTCCGGATCGACCGCGGCGCAGGTTCTCTCGAAGGTCTCAATATCGCGCCGAACCAGAACGCGCCGGGCCGCGGCGTCCACGCTCTTATCGAGCAGAGCAATAATGCCGCTGCGCAAAGTCTGACACGTTGCCTCAGGGGAAAAGTTAGAGCGATAGAACGAATAGCCACTGCCGATGCCTACGAGCACAGCCACCAGCGAGCCAAACAGCTGCATGAACATTACAAAGCGGGGCAGCTTTGATGTTCGGGGAGTCAGGGGGGAATTCGGATTAAGGGGCGCCCGAGGGTCCGCGTCCGAATGAAACGGCGGATCGCGCCTGGCCACCAGCATCGGAAAACCCCAAGGAAAAGCTCTGCCACAGACACTGGATTATCGCGGAAAAATTGGGCCGGGATTGGGGCGCAATCGGGGTATTCCCATATGGAGAGCCGGAACCCTACAGTTCGCTCCTCATCACCGATACAAAGAACCCATCGGTGTCGGTCGAGCGGGGAGTCATCAAGATGCCCTCCCCAGACACCTGTGCCGCCTTGCCGAACATGAACGCACGTTCGCCGAGAGCCTGGGCCACGGCGGGCGGCGGCTGCACTGAAAATCCGGAACGGCGCGACAGGAATGCCCGAACCTGCGCGCCGTTTTCTTCGTCCAGCACGGAGCACGTGACGTAAACGATGCGCCCTCCCGGCTTGAGCAACCCTACGGCGCGATCGAGAATTTCAGCCTGCTCTTTCTCGCGTTGTTCGAGAGCCCCCGGCCGTATTCGCCATTTGGCATCCGGATTGCGCCGCCACGCACCGGTGCCCGTGCAAGGCGCATCGATGAGCACCAGATCCATCCGTCCGGCCAGATCGTCGAGTTCGCCGCCGACAGATTTCGGCGAACGGACTTGTACATTGCGTGCACCGGCTCGTTTCAACCGGTCATGGATTGGCGCCAGCCGCCGCTTGTCCTCATCGGTGGCGAAAATCTGCCCCTTGTTCTCCATCATCGCCGCCATCGCCAGGGTCTTGCCGCCTCCGCCCGCGCACAGATCAACGACCTGTTCTCCCGGCTTTGCGCCAGACAGCAGCGCTGCTACCTGCGAGCCCTCGTCCTGCACTTCGACGAAGCCTTTGATGAAAGCTGGCTCCGCATGAATCGAGGGGCTCTTCGCGTCGGCCGGAAGGCGAACCCGCAAGCCCCAGGGAGACCACCGCGTCGGCTCGGTACTAAGGTCGGACAGCATGGCGGCAGCGACATCACGCTCGCCCTTGAGCGTGTTGGACCTCAGGTCGAGTGGTGCGCGCGAGGCAAGCGCCTCACCCTCCTCAACGCGTGCCCCGCCGAAGACGCGCGCCAGGTGACCATCGAGCCATTCCGGGTAGTCGCCGGCGACGTGGGCGGGAGCGTTGGCAAGGTCGGCGGTGTCAAGGCGTTTGCGTTCTTCGTCGGTCAGCGCCTCTGGGGCATATCGCGAGCCGTCGGCAAGTTTTGCGATTGCTCCGGTATCGAGCCGGCGCTCGCGTTTGAGCATGCCGAGGAGGATTGCCCGCGGCGTGTCGGAGCCCATGATGAATGCGCTCGACAAGCTGCGTCGCAGCCCGTCGTATACCAGGCCGGCGATCGCGGCGCGGTCGCCCGAGCCGGCAAACCGGTGGGTCAGGCCCCAGGCCTTGAGCGCATCGGCTGCCGGCCGTCGCTCTTTCTCTATCGCGGCGAAGACTTCGATCGCGGCAGAAAGTCGTGCCGCCGGCGTCATGGGAGGGCAAGGAGAATGCGGACGATGTATATGATCCACATAATGAGCAGCACGATCGCGCCCACGCCGTAGAACCCGCCGCGCACGCGCACGTTATTATTGGTTACGTGCACGCCAGCCTGCAATATGCGCATTACAACGAAAATCCAGGCGAGAATCACGAACAGCAAATCGGCATGCTTGGTGATGATTTCGAGAATCGTCAGCACATAGAACAGCACCGGAAGCTCGAACTGATTGGCGAACGCATATCCGAACTTTGTCGCCTGGACCGGCCAATTCGGCTCGCGCAGGGAGATGTCTTCAAACCGTGTTTCCCCCCTTTGCAGCGTGGACGTGCGGTAATACATCATCCCGAACATCACGCCGAACGTGAGCAGCACTTCGACAAAAAGCGGCAACAGCACAAATTGAATAGACATTGACCAGCCCTCCCATCCTTCCCACGCACGAATAACTATACACGGCTTGGATAGTTCGGGCTCTCACGGGTAATTGTCACATCGTGCACATGGCTTTCGCGAAGGCCGGCGCCGGTGATGCGCACAAACTCCGCCTTGGCATGGAGCTCGGCAAGATTTTTTGCTCCGACATAACCCATGGCGGCACGCAGGCCGCCGGTGAGCTGATGCAGCACGGTCGCCGCCGCGCCTTTGTAGGGCACCTGGCCTTCGACTCCTTCGGGCACCAGCTTGAGAGTATCCTTGATGTCCTGCTGGAAGTAACGATCGGCCGATCCGCGGGACATCGCGCCGACAGAGCCCATGCCGCGATAGGTCTTGTAGGAGCGCCCCTGATAAAGAAAGACCTCGCCGGGCGTTTCATCGGTGCCGGCGAGCAGCGAGCCGACCATCGCACAGTCCGCGCCGGCGGAAATGGCCTTAGCGAGATCGCCTGAATACTTGATGCCGCCGTCGGCGATCACCGGCGTGCCGTTTGCTTTTGCCACGTCGACGCAGTCCATGATCGCCGTCAACTGCGGCACACCGACACCGGCCACAACCCGCGTTGTGCAGATCGAGCCGGGGCCGATGCCGACCTTGATCGCGTCGGCACCGCAATCGATCAGCGCCCTGGCCCCCTCGGCCGTCGCCACGTTGCCGGCCACCACCTGCACCTTGTTCGATAGGCGCTTAATGCGGGTCACGGCGTCCAGCACATACTTGGAGTGACCATGCGCGGTATCGACCACTACCAGATCGACCCCTGCCGCGATCAACGCCTCGGTTCGGGCAAAGCCCTTGTCGCCGACCGTCGTGGCAGCCGCCACCCGCAAACGGCCCTGCTCGTCCTTGCAGGCGTTCGGGTTGGCCACCGCTTTTTCGATATCCTTCACAGTAATCAGCCCGACGCAGCGGTACTGGCCGTCGACCACCAGAAGCTTCTCGATGCGGTGCTGATGCAGCAGGCGCTTGGCTTCGTCCTGGCTCACGCCCTCGCGCACCGTGATCAGCTTCTTCGTCATCAGCTCGGACACCCTCTGGCGTGGATCCGTGGCGAAACGCACATCGCGGTTCGTCAGGATGCCGACCAGCGTGCCAGGTAGCGCATTGCTGCCGCTCTCGACCACCGGGACTCCGGAAATCCGGTTGTCTTTCATCAGATCGAGAGCCTGCTGAAGCGTCGCGGTGGGCTCGATCGTCAACGGATTCACGACCATACCGGATTCGAATTTTTTCACCTGCCGGACCTGCGCCGCCTGTTCGTCCGGCTCCATGTTGCGGTGAAGCACCCCGATGCCGCCGGCCTGCGCCATGGCGATCGCCATTTGCGCTTCGGTCACGGTGTCCATCGCCGAAGCGATAATGGGAATATTGACCGGGATCGAAGGCGTGAGGCGGGAACGAATATCGACATCCGCCGGGAGCACCTCCGACAGACCGGGCTTGATCAGCACGTCGTCGAAGGTGAGCGCTTCGCGAGGACTTGCGTTGTTCTTGACTGCCATCGCCAACTCCGTCTCGCCCGAAAAGGCACCGGACCGGCCGGCAAGGGGTTAAAACTGCCCGTTGCGAGGGGGTCCTCGCCTTGCGTCACGGCCCGCTTTTGGGTTGGCGTGGGTCGATAGCATGGGATGATGCCGATTCCTAGGGCATTCGCGGATGGCTGTTATGACCTCGTAAACGGGGGAGAGTGATTATCTTGGGGCTGTGCTATGCGCTTCAAGACGCTTGTTTTGAAGACGCCCAGTCTCCGCCGGAACCTCCATGCGCAGTGACCGCATCGTCCCGCTGATCATCGCGGTCGCTCTTTTCATGGAAAACATGGATTCGACGGTCATCGCGACCTCGTTGCCGGCGATTGCGGCCGACATCGGGACCAATCCGCTCGCTCTCAAGCTCGCGGTGACCTCGTATCTCTTGTCGCTCGCAATATTCATTCCGGCCAGCGGCTGGACCGCCGATCGCTTCGGAGCGCGCACCGTGTTCCGGGCGGCCATCGCGGTCTTTGTGCTCGGCTCGATCGGATGCGCGCTCTCGGGCTCGCTCACCGACTTCGTCATCGCCCGGATCGTACAGGGCATGGGCGGCGCGATGATGACGCCTGTCGGCCGCATGGTGGTGGTGCGCACGATCAGCAAGCGTGATCTCGTCGGTGCGATGGCCTGGGTCACTACGCCTGCATTAATCGGCCCGGTGCTGGGCCCGCCGATCGGCGGCTTCATCACCACCTACGCAACCTGGCACTGGATCTTCATCATCAACGTCCCGATCGGCTTGCTCGGGATACTGCTTGCCACGCGCTACATCCCGGATGTGCGGGCCGAAAAGCATGAGCGCTTTGACGTTGTCGGCATGATCCTCGCCGGTCTTGGCATTGGCGGGATGGCCTTCGGCCTCTCGGTGCTGGGACTGAATTTTCTGCCCTTGTATGTCGTGGTCGCTCTTGTGTTTGGCGGCGGCTGCTTTCTGGCGGCCTACCTTGCGCATGCGCGGCGTACCGATAATCCTGCGCTTGATCTTTCGTTGTTCAGGCTGCCGACGTTTTTCGCGAGCGTTGTCGGCGGCTTCATCTGCCGCCTTGGTCTTGGCGCGCTCCCCTTCCTGCTGCCGCTGATGCTGCAGATCGGCTTCGGCATGACGCCGTTCCAGTCCGGCATGATCACTTTTGCGACCGCGCTTGGCGCCATGGGAATGAAGTGGGCGGTGGCGTTCATCCTGCGCCGCTTCGGATTCAAGAATATTCTGGTGGTCAATTCGCTGATCAGCTCGGCCT
>JBKPLN010000100.1:0-11480 GCA_046731635.1 Pseudomonadota bacterium
CGTATAGAGAGCGAGGCTAAGGGCGTCAAGCCAAGCGATTGAATCGAATTTAGCCGATTTTCTATGCCTTCACGGTGCTCCCCCGGCTCCGAACACAGATTCGACGAAATCCGCGCCGACGAAGTGCCGTTCGGCGTCAACCTTGCGGCCAGCCTCGGTGTACGCGCGCCCATCGCTCGCCGGGTTGGGTGATAGTATCGATCCTGTAAGTTCTTGGCGTCGAGCGCGGAAGGAACACGTCTTGCGTAACCGAGAGAGCAACCTGCTCCTGACGTCAGTTATGCTGGTCCTGGCGATCTCCGCTTCGCCGGTTCCGGCGTCTGGCCAGGCACGCCTCGAAGCGCGCTACTCAGCGACCGTTGCCGGGATTCCGATCGGGACCGGCAGCTGGGCCATCGATGTGAGCGACACCCAGTACAGTGCCACGGTCAACGGCGCGACGTCGGGCTTGCTGCGCGCGTTCACAGGTGGCCAAGGCACCGCCACCGCACGTGGCACGCTGAGCGCTGGACGGCTGTCCTCGATCTACGCGGGGAGCATGAGCTTACGCAACAACCAGAAGTTCGATTCAATCCGCATCACCATCACCAACGGCAACGTGAAGGACTACAAGGTCGATCCGCCCGTCGACAACGACCCCAATCGTGTCCCGATCACAGAGGCCTCCCAGCGCGGCGTTCTTGATCCGATGACGGCGGCACTCGTGCGCATGCCAGGAAACGGCGACCCTCTCGTTCCGGAGGCCTGTCAGCGAACGCAGGAAGTCTTCGACGGCAGGCTCCGTTACGACATGCAGTTTTCCTTCAAGCGAATGGACAGGGTGAAGGCGATCAAAGGCTATTCTGGCCCCGTGGTGGTTTGCTCGGCCTACTTCATACCGATCGCCGGGTTTATCCCTTCGCGCGCGGCGATCAGGTATCTGGCCAAGCAGCGCGATATGGAAGTATGGCTCGCGCCGATTGTTGGAACCCGCGTACTGGTTCCTTATCGGGCGCAAGGGCCGACGCCGATCGGCCAGGCAATTGTCGAGGCGTCGGAATTCGTTTCAATTCCAATCCAGGCCGGGGCTTCGGCCAATGGTTCGAAGACCCAATAAGCCCCTTGACTCTCCGCGAGCAGGGGGTGACGGCGGTGTGTTAACCTTCGGAACCGCTTGCAGCCACTTGAAGGATGGACCCGCTACTCCATCTTGTGGTTGCGCAGACGACGCTCGCCAGATGTCGCCGTGAACGAAGCCGTACAGCTCCGGAGTCAGCGATTCGGGCGCGATTCGTTCCAGACTCGTTCTAAAGCTTAACCACGCGCATGCTCCGGCGTCGCATTGTGATACAGAAAGCCTCTCGGAAGAGTGCCTGAGCGCTCTTTCCACTAGTCCGGACGGCGTATGCCCATCAGTTTTTCCCCGCAGCCCAATCGAGCATCGCGAACGCGCGGCGCCGGCGTCACGGCCGTGCTGGGCCCAACCAACACCGGCAAGACCCATCTCGCTATCGAGCGCATGCTGGCGCATTCGTCGGGCGTAATCGGACTGCCGCTGCGGCTGCTCGCGCGTGAGGTCTACAACAAGATCGCTGACCGGGTGGGGACGGATGCAGTCGCATTGGTCACCGGCGAGGAAAAGATCAAGCCGCCGAACCCCCGCTTCTGGGTGTCTACCGTCGAAGCGATGCCGCGCGATCTTGACGTCGCATTTATGGCCATCGACGAGGTGCAGCTGGGGGCAGATTTCGAGCGCGGCCACGTGTTCACCGACCGCATGCTCAATGCCCGCGCCCGGGAGGAGACGCTGGTGTTGGGCGCCGCGACGGTGCGGCCGATGGTGGAGAAATTGCTGCCCGGTGCCCACATCGTGAGCCGGCCGCGGCTGTCAACCCTCAGCTATGCCGGAGAGAAAAAGCTGACGCGATTGCCGCTGCGATCGGCGATCGTCGCATTTTCAGCGGATGAAGTTTACGCAATCGCTGAACTGATCCGCCGCCAGCGTGGCGGTGCCGCGGTAGTGCTGGGTGCTCTCTCGCCCCGAACCCGGAACGCGCAGGTTGCGCTATACCAGTCCGGCGACGTCGACTATCTCGTGGCAACGGACGCAATCGGCATGGGACTCAATCTCGACGTCGATCACGTCGCCTTTGCATCCGACAGAAAGTTCGACGGCTATCAGTTTCGTAAGCTCAATCCGGCCGAACTCGCTCAAATCGCGGGACGAGCGGGCCGGGCTGCCCGCGACGGCACTTTCGGCACGACCGGACGCTGCGATCCGTTCGAACCTGAACTTGTGCAGGCGCTGGAAAGTCACAGCTTCCAACCGCTTCGTCTGCTGCAATGGCGCAATACCGATCTTGATTTTGCTTCGATCGGCGCCTTGCAGGCGTCCCTGGCTGCCGTGCCGGGAGAGCAGGGCCTGACGCGCGCACCCATCGGCGAAGACATATTGGTTCTCGAGCACGCCGCGCGGGATGAGGATGTACGCTCGCTGGCGCGCGACCGCAGCTCCATCGCGCGCCTATGGGATGCTTGCCAGGTTCCGGACTATCGAAAAATTGCTCCCGCGACGCACGCAGAACTGGTTGTGGCCCTCTATGGATTTTTGATGCGAGAGGGTAACATCCCCACGGATTGGTTCGCTCGGCAGGTTGCCCATGCCGACCGAACCGATGGCGACATTGACACTCTCTCCAACCGGATCGCGCATGTCAGGACGTGGACATTCGTTGCCAATCGACCGGATTGGCTCGCCGATCCGGAGCACTGGCAAGGTGTCACGCGCGCGGTCGAGGATAAACTATCCGATGCGCTGCACGAACGTTTGGCCGAGCGTTTCGTGGACCGTCGCACAAGCGTGTTAATGCGACGGCTTCGAGAAAAGGCGATGTTGGAAACCGAAATCGGAAAGTCTGGCGAAGTCACGGTCGAGGGTCACGTGATTGGTCGGCTCGACGGATTCATGTTCGCTCCCGATGCCGCGGCCGCAGGTTCGGAAGCCAAGGCGCTCAATGCCGCAGCCCAAAAGGTTCTGGCTGGCGAAATCGAAGCGCGCGCCACCAGGATTTCGCAGGCTTCCAACGATCAGATCGTTTTGGCGAGCGACGGCGCATTGCGCTGGACCGGGGATCTCGTCGCCAAACTGATGCCGGGCGATGACACCTTGCGCCCGCGAGTGCGCGTAATTGCCGACGAGCATCTGACCGGCCCGGCGCGCGAGCTGGTCCAGACCAGGCTCGACCTCTGGCTGAAGACGCATATCGAGAAATTACTTGCGCCCCTGTTCTCGCTGACGGCGGCCGACGACGTGACCGGCATGGCGCGCGGTGTTGCATTTCAGCTGGTGGAATCGCTTGGCGTGCTCGAACGACAGAAAGTGGCGGAGGAAGTCAAAGCTCTCGATCAGCCGGCACGCGCGATTCTGCGCAAGTACGGTGTGCGCTTCGGCGCGTACCATATCTACCTGCCGGCACTGCTCAAGCCGGCGCCGCGTGCGCTCGCTACGCAGTTGTGGGCGGTCAAGCACGAAAGCCCGGAAGCCAAGGGTGTCGGCGACCTTCTGCATCTTGCAGCAAGCGGCCGCACATCGATCCCCGTCGACAAGGATACGCCCAAAGCCCTTTATCGAACTGCCGGTTACCGCGTCTGCGGCGACCGCGCAGTTCGTGTCGATATTCTGGAAAGGCTTGCCGACCTCATCCGGCCGGCGCTGTCCTGGCGTGAAGGTTCGCCCAGTCCAAAGCCCGACGGATTTTTCGACGCACGCAGCTTTGTGGTTACCGGCGCCATGACGTCTCTCACGGGCGCTTCCGGCGAGGATTTCGCTTCAATTCTGCGCTCGCTCGGCTATCGCATGGATCGCAAGCCCAAGCCGGTCGAGGCGGCGGCGTCTGCCGTTCCTGCGGTTTCGCCCGATTCTTCGGCAAGCCCAGCCGAGCAAACGGTGCCGACCGACGAGGCCGCGGACGCGTCACCTGAAGCGGCAGCGACAGAAACGATAGACACAGAGCCGGCAGCTGAAGCCGTTCTGGTCAATGATGCCCCGTCGCACACGCCATTGCCTCAGCCTGAGTTCGCCGCTGCGGAAGCCGCACCACCGTTGGTGCAGGAGCCGGTGCCTCTCGCGACAGAGCCGGCAGTGCCAGCGGATGCTGCAGACGTTGCGCCCGCCGCAGATAGCATGCCCGCCGAGAATAAGCCTGCGGAGGAGCCGGCTTTCATCGAGGTGTGGCGGCCCGCCGGCAGGTTCGAACGGCGGCCGCATCGGCCGCGCCGCCAGCCCCGGCCGCAGCAAGCGCAGATTGCGGGACCGGAGCCTGGCGTTGCGGCGACCGCGTCGCAGGAAGGGGCGTCGGCATCCACAGCGCCGGAAAGTACACAGCCGTCACGCGGCCCCCGTCGGCCGCGCAGCGACCGCAGCGAACGTCCGGATCGCGAAAAACGACACGAGCGTCACGAGCGCCAGCAGCGCATGGAACGCCAGGATGAACGCGCCGAGCGGCAGGAGCGCGGTCGCGAACGGCCACGCCGCGACCGTGGCGAGCGCGTGGATCGCGCCGAACGCGAGCAGTACTATGCCAAGCCATTCGGCAGTAGGTCGTCAAACAAGCAGCCGGATCCCAATTCGCCGTTTGCAAAGCTTGCTGCACTTAAGCAGCAGCTGGAGCAGAGCACCAAAGACCCGTCTTGAGCACCGCGAGCACGGAGCTGGAGCGCCAACGTATCGACAAATGGCTTTGGCATGCGCGCATGGTGCGGACGAGAACCGCTGCCGCTGCGTTGACGGCGGCCGGTTTTGTCAGATTGAACGGCAAGCGTACGACGGCGGCCAGCCATCCCGTCCGCATTGGCGATGTTGTTACTCTCGCGCTCGATCGGACTGTGAGGGTTGTGCGGGTGGAGGCCTTTTGCGAAAGGCGGGGCGGCCCGCCAGCTGCGCGGGCGCTTTACCGCGATTTGACCTGAAATTCCGCCAACCGGGCCTTCTGTCCGCCAGCAGCAATGGTGTAGGCCTGGAACTGGTAGGCCCGACGGTTGCGGCTTATCTACGCTTGAGTTACGGACTTTTGCGAAGGCGTGCCGGAGTGAGGAATGACCTACGTCGTCGTCGAAAACTGTATTAAATGCAAATACATGGATTGCGTGGAAGTGTGCCCCGTGGACTGCTTCTACGAGGGCGAAAACATGCTCGTGATTCATCCGGATGAATGCATCGACTGTGGCGTATGCGAGCCGGAATGCCCTGCCGAGGCGATCAAGCCCGATACCGAGCCGGGCCTCGAGAAGTGGCTGGAACTTAATGCCCAGTACGCCAAGACCTGGGCGAATATTACGGTCAAAAAAGACGCTCCGCCTGACGCCAAGGATTGGGATGGGGTACCCGAGAAGTTCCAGAAGTTCTTTTCACCCGAATCCGGATCCGGCGACTGAGACCTCACACCGGGATACCGCCCGGCCTTGGAACACGTTAACCGACTCGACGGAATCGTGCGAAATTGGAGCGGAAATTGGCATTCTACGTCGCCTTAAGGCTTTGATTCCGCCCAAAAATGTGCTATATATGTAAAAAATGGAAAGGAACTAACGACGTCGCCATCGGTGCGCTCCCCCGTTCGGGAGCCTTATTTTTCGGTGGCTGAGTTCCCCCGTTTTCCAGTTTAGAGGGCGTGAAATTCCACGCGTGAGCAGTGGCAGGAAAAACGCGTCATAAATCGAAGAAAGGTACCGCCGGCATGAGCCGGGGACCCAAAAAGTCTGCTGCAATGCGGCGGACCTCCCACGCCTCCCGCGGTGCCGTCCGCGTCGGGGCTCCCGCAGACAAGATAGCCGGCAGTCGCAAGAGGGCCGGCGAAGGAGTCATGCCCGGAATGACCACTAATAAGAAGACTACTCAACGACAAGGCTTTAAGACCAACGAGTTTATCGTCTATCCGGCCCACGGGGTCGGCCAAATCGTGGCGATCGAGGAACAGGAAGTCGCGGGCGCCAAGCTCGAACTGTTCGTCATCAATTTCATCAAGGACAAGATGACCTTGCGGGTTCCGACCGCGAAGATTGTGTCCGTCGGCATGCGCAAGCTGGCCGAGGCTCCTTTGGTCAAGCGCGCCCTCGACACCTTGAAGGGCCGCGCCCGCATCAAGCGCACCATGTGGTCGCGGCGGGCCCAGGAATACGAAGCCAAGATCAATTCGGGCGACATCGTCGCGATTGCCGAGGTCGTGCGTGACCTCTACCGGTCGGAGACCCAGCCGGAGCAGTCCTATTCGGAGCGGCAGCTTTACGAAGCCGCGCTTGACCGCCTCTCCCGTGAGATCGCAGCGGTGCAGCGGGTCACTGAAACCGAGGCGATCAAGGAGATCGAGGCTGCGCTCGCCAAGGGTCCTCGCCGTGGTCCGAAACCGGCCGAAGAGGGCGGTTCCGACGAAGGTGTCGAGGACGAGGCAGCCTGAGCGCAGGAAACTCGGTGCACGTTTCGGAAGCCCGGCCATGTGCCGGGCTTCCGTCTTTTCGCAGTTGCCCGCGACGCTTGTCTGGCCTATATGCCGCTGCAACATCCCCAACGACACAGGGAGTAAGGAATGACCGCTATCCGCGGCTATGTTGCGCCGACCACAGAAGCCGATGCGCTTGGCGTGCATTCGCTCGACCAGTTTGTGTTGACGGTGCCTGATGCATCAGTAGCGCAGGATTTTTACGCCAGTTTCGGCCTCGACGTGCGGCGCGACGGCAACGCGCTTGCGATCAAGACCTTCGGTCACGATCATCGCTGGGGCTCGGTTGTCGAAACCAGCAAGGTCAAGGCGCTGCATCATTTGTCATTCGGCTGCTACGCCGAGGACCTGCCGCGGCTCAAGGCCCGCATCGAAGGGCAGGGGATCAAGCTCATCGATCCGCCCCCCGGCTTCGAGAGCAATGGCTTCTGGTTCCGCAATCATGAGGGCGTTCTGATCGAAGTGAAGGTCGGGCCGAAAGTATCGCCGGACCGCAAAGCGGAAAGTCAGTGGATTTCCGTTCCTGCCGGCGTGCCCGGCGCCACCACGCGGGAGAAGGCGCCGCCGGTGCGTCCACGCCGGCTTTCGCATGTGCTGATTTTCACGCGCGACGTATCTGAATCGATCGCCTTCTATGAACGGACGCTTGGCTTGCGCCTGTCCGACCGCGCTTCCGATCTCGTCGCGTTCATGCATGGCATTCACGGCAGCGATCATCATCTCCTTGCGCTGGTGAAATCCATTGCGCCCGGTTTCCACCATTGCAGCTGGGACGTTGCGAGCATCAACGATATCGGTCTCGGCGCGATGCGCATGCACGACAAGGGCTGGACCAAGGGCTGGGGGCTCGGCCGCCACGTCCTTGGCTCGAACTATTTCCATTATGTGCGTGACCCGTGGGGCAGCTTCGCAGAGTATTCCTGCGATATCGATTACATCGCGAAGGACGAGCGCTGGGCGTCAGGCGACCACAAGCCGGAGGATTCGTTCTACCTCTGGGGCCCGGACGCGCCGCGAGAATTCACCATCAATTACGAAGGCGGCGAGAGCTGAGTTCTCTCGTTCGTCATGGCCGGGCTTGTCCCGGCCATCCACGTTTTAATTGTCAGGCGAAAAGACGTGGATGCCCGCGACAAGCGCGGGCATGACATCCCATCTTCACTCGGGAGACTCACTCCACCGCAATCTTCACTTTTTCGCCCGGCTTGAGCCGGTCGTGCGGGCCCAGTCCGTTGAGCACGCGGAAGCGCTCGATCGAATGGTCGGACGCTGCCATGCGATGCGCGAGTTTTTCCACCGTGTCGGTCTCACCGACCGCAACCACCCTGAGGCGAAGCGGCTTGACCTGTTCGCTTTCCTTCAACGTCATGCGGCGGAACGTCATGATCGACTCGCGGAAAGCGCGATCGACCTGCGGCGTCCTTGCCTTGGCGGCAAAGATGAAACGGTAGACTTCGCTGCCAAAACGCACAGCGAACAGTCGGAAAGACCAGTTTCCGCCACCCGCCGTTGCGGTCGCCGCCGGGAAGCCATTGAGAGAAAACTCCTCGACGCTTGACGCATCGATATTCTCCATCCATCCCGACTTCAGATAGTCGGACAAGGTCTGCTCGGCGGGAACGCTTATCACGTCGAGGCGGAGCGCTTCGCCGCCGCCTTCCTTCAGGCCGAGTACCGCTTGCGCGGTATTGTCGAGCGTGAAGCCCGGCGGCGCCACAAACGTGAATCCAAGCTTTGGATGGAGAAAGTGCCGGCCGCGCGCGAAACCTTCGCTGGGATCCTCGCCATAGACCATTCCATCGATGGTGCTGAAATATTCGTTGCGGTCTCGCTCGCCGGCGCCCGGACCGGTGAACTGCCGTGCGTTTGTGAGCGCATTTTTGACACGCTCCGGGGTCGCCGGATGACCTGAAAGGAAATCCAGCGTGCTGGGATCAGTGCCGCCAGCTGCCGCCCTGAGCTCGGCATTTCGCTGCATGCCGGTCAGGAAGCGGGACGCGCCATACGGATCGAATCCCGCGCGTGCCGAAATGCCGACGCCGATGCCGTCGGCCTCGAATTCCTGCGCGCGTGAAAAGGCCGCCAGCGTGAGCTTGGACTTGGCGAGCGCGAGCGCACCCACCTGTGGATCGGTGAGCACGTCGTTAACGACATGATTGATGATCGCGACCTGCCGCGCCTGTTCCTCGCGGATTGCGGCGTGGCGCGCGATCACGTGGCCCATTTCGTGCGACAGCACCGACGCGAGTTCTGCTTTGTCGTTCGCCAGGGCAATCAGTCCACGCGTGATGTAGAGCCGGCCATTCGGCAGCGCGAAAGCATTGATGGCCGGGGAATTGAGAATGATCACTTGATACTTCAGGTCCGGTCGCTCGGACGCCGCGACGAGCCGATCGACGGTTTTGGCGATCATCGCCCGCAGGCGGGCGTTTTCATATTCGCCGCCGTAAGAAGCGAGAATGCGCGCATGCTCGCGTTGGTTCGCAGGCTCGGATTCGGTCGTCGGGGAGGCCTGCGGGAGCGGCAGCGTGACCAGGCGATGGTCTGTCGTGCTGATACAGCTCGTCAGCAGCAACAATGCCAGAACGGCGGCGATCTCGTTCGCACGACCGGCAATCCCGGTTTTTACCCCACCCATGCCGCCCTACTCACAATCACTTTCGATCGGCGAATTCGATCTGCTCGGGAACGACGGCTTCGATCACCGGACCGCTCCGCTGCTCGATCCAGCCACGCACCCGGATCGTTGACCCTCCAGCCGTCCTGGGTCGATGCCGGCGGCAGCGAATTCCCGCCGGTTGCGCTTGAGAATGGTGACGGTAAAGTCCTGCGCCCAGCGACGCCCGAAGTTCAAATATATTGTGGCCCCGCTCTCCCGCACCGACAAGACCTTGCCTTCGACCAAGGCAAACTGACCCCGAACAGCCGAAATACGGGCGGGATCGTGTGACCGTAAAGGGGCGAAATTGGGGTCGGCCCAGATCCCACGGCGCGCTGCGCGCGCCTTGCGCTCTGCCGCGAGCAGGATCTCGGCATAGGCACGGTCGCCGACGCGGGACGAAACCCGTGCCTGGCCCTGCTCGATCATAGCCTGCTGCAGTGAAATCTCCATTTCGCCCGCATAGGCAAATGCGACCACGCGGCCATATCGGTCATTTTCGGTGCGAAGTTTTTCCAGACGCAGCGTTTGTCCGGCGGCAAGCGCTTCCAGCGCGGCGCGGCTTGCATCGGCGGCCTCTATCCCGGCCAGCCGCAATTCCCGGCCGTCGGCGAGCAAAAGCGTGCGGCCGTCACGAATGGCGGCGACGCTGGCATTGCCCATCGCTGAGAGCTTGCAGGACTCCTGTCCCGCTGCAGTGGATGCGAACGCAAGCGCAGCAATCGCAACCGCAACTCGGCAGGCCACAATACTCATGACGCTACGAACAGTCCGGATTAGCACCGCAGCAGGATGGGCGGCGCCATCATGAGAGGCTAGAATGTTTAAGGCGGCGATAACATCGTGCCGCCGGGGGAGGAAGATCGATGAGAATGCACCACGGCTTTCCCAACCGCCGTCATATCCTTGCCTCCATGGCTGCGGCCGGAGCATTTGCAGCGATGGGCGCACGCGGCGCGGACAGCCGCTGGCCCGATCATCCGGTGCGCATCATCGTGCCTTATCCGCCGGGCGGTTCGACCGACGTGCTCTCGCGCATCCTGGCCGAGCGCATGAAGGAGATTTTCGGGCAGCCCTTCGTGATCGAGAATCGTCCCGGTGCCGGCGGCAACATTGGTATCGCGGCCGTCACCGGCAGCCCGCCTGACGGCTACACAATTGGTGCCGCCACCATCGGCCACTTCGCGATCAACCAGTATCTCTACAGCAAGATGCCTTACGACGCCGAGCGCGACATGGTGCCTGCGTCGCTGACCTGGGAACTGCCCAACGTCTTTGTGGTGCCGGCGGAGCATTGCCCGGCAAAAACGATTTCTGAATTCATCGCCTGGGCGAAGCAGAAGGGGCGCGTCAGCTATGGCAGCCCGGGCGTCGGAACTTCGCCGCATCTTTCCGGCGTGATGTTCGTGAAGCAGACCGGGCTCGATGCGGTGCACGTTCCCTTCCGGGGCGCCGCGCAGACCATCCCGGCGATGCTCGCCGGCGACGTCAATTTCGCGATCGACAATCTCACCTCCTATGTTCCCGCGATCAACGCCGGGCAGATGCGCGCGCTCGCCATCACCTCGGCTCAGCGCTGGCCGACGATGAGCGATGTGCCGACCATGGGCGAAGCCGGGATGAAGGATTTTGTCGTCACGTCCTGGGCCGCCTTCGTCGTGCCGACCGGCACGCCGCGCCCGATCATCGACAAGATTGCCGGTGCCATGAAACAAATCGCCGGCGAGGAGGAAGTCCAGAAGAGGTTCCTGGTTGGGGGCGCGCGCCTTTTGTCCAGTACGCCCGAAGGCGCCTTGGCCTACGCGGCGAAGGAGCGGGCGCTGTGGAAGGACGTCGTCGCGGCCTCCGGCGCAAAGATCGATTAGGAGTCGCGCGCGTGCGCGGCGGCCACGCCTGTGCTACATCGCGGTCCGAGCGGTCCCGTAGCTCAGCAGGATAGAGCAGCGGTTTCCTAAACCGAAGGTCGGAGGTTCGACTCCTCTCGGGACCGCCAGCGAAATCAATAATTTAGTTTCAGTAAGCTGCTGGGTTTGGCACCTGCATGGCACCAGATTCACGGCGAGACTCTACGAGAAAAGCCGGGCTTTTCATTTGTTGCACCGCTTTGGACTGTTACACATTTTGTGCAGCCCGCGCCATGTCCGCTTTGCCCCCGAAAGCGGACATATGCGGTGCAATCAGGGATGTCCGCTGAGGGCCAAAAGCTGACTACCGCTGCTTCGCATTTAATCGCAACCGTTCGATCATCTCGTTTGCAGGCTGTGTGGGGTCAAGCAGCCGTTTGGCCTGTTCGCCACCTGCGACCGGAAGCGATGCCGGATCGAGCAATCCAACCTGCACCAGAAGCG
>JBKPLN010000101.1:0-2694 GCA_046731635.1 Pseudomonadota bacterium
GCGTCGTGTAGCTTGCGAGGCTGCAAGTGCCTGCAGAATTGCAGGCGGTTTGCGTACTGTTGCCCGCGACACTGCAGGTGCCCCTGCTTTCGCAGGTGCTCTGCGACGTCGGGCTGCCCACGCTGCACGTGCCGCTGGTCGTGCAGGTGCTTTGCCGCGTGAAGCTCGTATTGCTGCAGACGCCCCCGCGGGTGCGGCAGCGACTGCGGTCGTTATTATAATTGCTGTCGCAGGTGCCGTGAAGGGCTTCCCAGGACGTATTGTCGGTCTCGCCGGGATCCTGAGTGCTGCTGCCCCAATAGATCCAGTTCGCGTTCCAGTTCGACGCGCCAAGGTTCACGTCCTTGACGAAGGGAACGATCGAAACATAGACGTCGCCCGGTTGCGTCACTGCGCCCTGGAGCTGGCTGAGCAGTCCCTTTGTTGCAGTCTTGAGCGCTGCCATCTTGCCGGCATCGGCCATCGATCCCGTGTTGTCGAGCACAAGCGCGACGCGCAGCCGCCTCGTGCCCCACTTGGCAGTTGAAGAAGCGTTGATGTGGAAAGTGTCGTAGCCAAGGAGCTTGGTGAACTCGGCATCCATCGCGGCCGTGGCATTGACGACGATCTTGGACCCGCCTGCGGTGGTGTAGCTGACATTGACCAGGATGTCCTTGGCTTCGGGACGCGCGAAGACGGCGGTGAAATATTTGAGCGCGTTAGCCTTCAGCTGGTCTTCCGTGTCGGTGGCTGCTTCCTTTGCCAGCATGAGCGCCGTGGAGTCGAGCGCCGTCTGCATTGCGGCCTTGACCGAATTCGCGCGGCTGTAATCGACTGCCGCCGCCACAAAGCCGAGGATCGGCAGCGAGGCGAAGGCGAAGGTGATGGCAACGTTGGCCCGGCGGTCGGCCTTAAAGGCCGACAACACGCGGCAGAATTTCTTCCAGGCGATCATCATGGCGACGCACCAAGAAATGGTTGAATCCGTCTGCCGTAATAAAGGTCGGTACTAAAGGGTCGTGGTATATGAGGAGGTAATTCGGTGCTGACGGTAAGATTTGTGGTTGCTCTTTTGACTTTGTTCTACTTTTTTCAACGACTTGGTTGGTAAACGCCGTTTTCCCCAGATCGCGCAAATGCCGAGCATTGTTCTGAGCCGTCGTTAACACTCGGTTGGTGCAATCGCGGAAATTCGGCAGGAAAAGACCGCGGCGCCGCGGATGGCCGTGTGAGTAGCCATCCGCAACGCCGCGGGAGGGGGCGTTACATCGCCAGGCGCAGCTTGGAGAGCGACGTGCCGATCTGACCGAAGGTCGAGACAATCTGCCCTGCGGTCGTAAGGTGGAAGAACTTTCCACCATCGCTGGCGCAATTCTGCAGCAGCGTTGAGACAGGGTCGCCACCGGTGTTGACTTGCACCGTGTAGAGCGTAATGCTGGCGGCCTTGATGTTGTCGCAGGTCTTCTGTTGACGCGCGTTGATCGATGACTGGCTCGTGTACCAGCTGCCATGGAGCCGGTGTTGTCGAGTGCAAGCGCGACAGGGAGGCGCGTATTGCCCCACGTCGAAACCGACAACGCACTGATCTCGACCTGGCTGACGCCGATTATGCCGAGAAATTAGTGTGGACGACCGCGGTGCCGTTGAGGGTCAGCTTCGATCCGCCGGATGTGGTGAAATTCGGCGCGATGGCGATGTCGGTGACCTCGGGCCGGCTGAACAGCGAATTGAAAGTGTTCGTGGCTTCGGTTTGACGCTGGGCGTCGGTTTCCGTCGCCGCGTTCTTTGACATCATCAGCGCGGTTGCGTCGAGAGCAACCTGGAAAGCCGTTCGGGCCGCATTGATTCGCGAGTAATCGACGGCGATGCCAACCGAGGCCATGAGTGGGACGGCAACGACCGCCATCAGCGGGACCACACCGCCCCGGGTGTTGGTGAGAAAACGGGCTAACATGGCTTCACCCAATGTTGTGGACACAAACCTTCCAAAGTTCCTCCATATGGGGGTACCCCCCTTGAAAAACCGTGAGAGGAAGGCCGTGAATTTGGGGGAAAGTCGCCTCAATTTGCCCGCAAACGGGTTGCGATCGCTTAAGCAATAATTATCTGCATTTCACCGCAGAAAATCGCGCAAGAATCGCAAATTGTCCCGGAACGGGGCAGCCTCAAGCGAATTGCCGAGTTGGAATAGCTGCGCCCGGGTCTTTATGATGGTGCTTGGCCACGCGCCGTCGCGGCCGCGCTGCAAACCCCAGGATCTTACTGCCTCGGCCCAACCATGACGTTCCCAGCCAGGAAACATCCGCTAACCCACACGGCCACGTCGCGCGGTCCTGCGCCCTCAATGGCGGACGATGACCGCAAGCGCCGCAACGAGCAGGGCGGGCCGGGCACCGGGGTCATTACCAAGACCAAGCCGCAAACCAAGCGGCCGAACATGTACCGCGTCCTTATTCTCAACGACGACTACACTCCCATGGAGTTCGTCGTGCACGTGCTGGAGCGGTTCTTCGGCAAGGACCATGAAGCCGCCACAAGAATTATGTTGCATGTGCATCACCACGGAATAGGCGAAAGCGGCATCTACACATACGAGGTTGCGGAAACCAAGGTCACGCAGGTGATGGACTTTGCGCGCAAACACCAGCATCCTTTGCAGTGCGTGATGGAGAAGAAGTGAGTCGTGAAACACGAATGGACATGAACTGGAAAATT